>CAZCJI010000324.1:0-3924 GCA_964498625.1 uncultured Rhizobium sp. | reverse complement strand
TCCCTTCGGCCAAGTCGCGCGTTTACATCTCTTCGGCGGACTGGATGCCCCGCAACCTTGACCGCCGCGTGGAGGCGCTGGTGCCGATCGAGAACCCGACCGTGCATCAACAGGTTCAGGACCAGATCATGGTGGCGCTGCTGAAGGATCAGGCGCAAAGCTGGATCATGAACCCAGCTGGCAGCTATGAGCGCGATCCTGCCGCAGCTTTGCCAGACGCATTTTCGGCGCATACTTACTTCATGACGAATCCCTCGCTCTCCGGCCGCGGCAAAGCGCTCAAGATCAGCCAGCCGAGGCCCGTCGCCATAGTCACCCGGCACGACTGAGCATGGCAGGAACATCTTCCATGGCCGCTGACGCAGGACTGGGCGCGGTCTTGCGTCCGCGCAAGAGCGTGAAAGGTCCTGTCGCAATTCTCGACATCGGCTCGAACTCCGTGCGCCTGGTCGTATACGAGAACCAGTCGCGCGCGCCCGCGACCGTGCACAACGAGAAAGCGATCTGCAGCATCGGCCGGGACATGGTCACGACCGGGCGCTTGAATACCGAGGGCATGAAGATGGCGCTTGAGGTTCTCGCGCGCTTCAAGCTGCTCGCGGATGGTCTGGGCGCATCGGTCCGCGAGGCGGGTGCGACTGCCGCAGCCCGCGACGCCGAGAACGGGCAGGATTTCATCCGCAAGGCCGAGGCCGCCTGGGGCGCGCCGATCCGCGTGCTGTCTGGCGAAGAAGAGGCGCGGCTCGCGGCGGAAGGCGTGCTCGCCGGTATTCCGGATGCCGATGGCCTGGTGGCGGATCTGGGCGGCGGCAGCCTCGATATGGTCACCGTGAAAGGCGGAAAGATGACGGATGCGGTCACGCAGCCGTTCGGCCCTCTACGTCTGATGGATCTTGCCAAGGGTAATGCCAACAAGGCGCGTGACCTCGTGGACGAAGGGCTCGCCAAAATTCCCCATCTCAAATCGCTGGAGAAGCGTTCGCTCTACGCGGTTGGCGGCATCTGGCGTTCGGTCGCGCGTGTCGACATGGAAGTGTGCGAGTATCCGCTCCACGTCCTGCAGCACTACAAAATTCCGCGCGCACGCGCGCTTCGCCTTTGCGACGTGCTGTCGGTGCAATCGCGCAAATCGCTCGACATGATGAAGTCGGTGTCGAAGCGCCGCGCGGAATTGCTTCCCTATGGCGCGATCGTTCTCGAGCGCCTGCTTGTGGCGACCAAAGTGGATCGGATTGTGGTGTCGGCGTACGGATTGCGCGAGGGAATCCTTCATGCGCAGCTCGGCCCCGAAGAGCGCGACAAGGATCCGCTGATCGAATTCGCAGCCTCCGCCAACGACCGCATGAGCCGTTCGCCCGCCCATGCGCAGGAAATGTTTCAATGGGCCTCGCCGCTCTTCCCGGACGAGAACGCGGAATTGCGCCGCGTCCGTCAGGCGGCGTTCCTGTTCTCCGATATCGGTTGGCGCCTGCATCCTGACGATCGCTCCGTCGGTGCATACAATCAGGTCATCCATGCGCCGTTCGCCGGCGCCGATCATCGCGCCCGCGCGCTGATCGCGACCGCCGTGTTCCACCGCTACTCGGGTGACGAGGAAGTTCCCAAGGCGCTGGTGATCGAAGACCTGCTCGACAAGGATGACGAGGCGCTCGCACTGCGCATCGGCCTGGCCGCGCGCTTGGCCTTCGCCATGTCGGCGTCGGCGGTCGGCGAGCTCAGCCACACCAAGCTCCGCCTTACGCCCGGAAAAGTCCTGCTCGACGTGCCGCGCCGGCGCGAGGCACTGGCGGGAGAGCCGGTGCTCAAGCGCCTGGGCGCGCTGGCCGCGGCTTTGGACCGCAAGGGCGAAATCCTGATCGGCTGATACCCGCGGGGTGACTAGGCGTTAACGCCGAAAAAGCCTAAAGGGGGTATAAACTCGCGTCGGCAAGCGCCATATAAGGCGCCTGCATAAGGAGATTTCCATGGGCGGCCTCAGCATCTGGCACATCCTGCTTTTCGGAGCGGTGGCGTTGCTGCTCTTCGGCGGCCGTTTCAAGATTTCGGACGTGATGGGCGATCTCGGCAAAGGAATTTCCAGCTTCCGCAAGGGCCTGAACAATCCGGACGATCACCCCGAGCCGCCGAAAAAGGACACGCCTTCCACCTGATTCACTGTCCTCACCCTTCGGCAAGCTCAGGGTGAGGGTTATGACATTTCCCTCATGCTGAGCCCGTCGAAGCATGAGACAGGCTCGAATAAGCGATGATCGACCTTTTCAGCTGGAGCCACATCCTCATCGTCCTGATCGTGGCGTTGGTCGTGATCGGGCCGAAGGATTTGCCGCGCTTCATGCACATGGCCGGACGCTGGATGGGTAAGGCGCGAAGCATGGCCGACCAGTTCCGCAGAAGCTTCGATGAAATGGCACGGCAGACAGAACTCGACGAGCTGCGGAAAGAGATCAATTCACTGCGCGAGACCCGTGTCGATACGCCGGTGATGACTCCGCATTCGATTGTGCCGTCCGACTTGACGTCAGAGCCTGCAGGCGAATTGCCCGCGCCTGTCACGGGCCAGCCCGAACCGCCGGTGACGTCGTGACCGCGCGCGCGCAAACCGAAGAAGACGAGATCGAAGCCTCAAAGGCGCCGTTGCTCGACCATCTGATTGAGTTGCGCAAACGGCTTATTTATTCCGTCGCCGCGTTCGTGTTGTGCTTTCTGATCTGCTTTGTGTTCGCCAAGCAGATCTATGCATTTCTAACGATGCCCCTGGCGCACGCGCTCGCCGGTCAGCCGAACGATCATCTGATCTATACCGCGCTGTACGAGACGTTCTTCACCTATGTGAAGGTGGGCATGTTTGCGGGTGTGTGCCTCGCATTTCCGGTCATCGCCGCGCAGGTATGGCTGTTCGTCGCTCCGGGGCTGTACCGCAACGAACGCCGTGCGTTCCTGCCGTTCCTGTTCGCGACGCCTGTTCTGTTCCTCGCAGGCGCAGCCTTCGTGCTCTATGTGATGCTGCCCTACGCGATCCATTTCTTCCTGAGCTATGAGACACCCGCAAGCAATGGCGGGCTCGGCATACAACTTCAGGCGAAGGTGAGCGAATATCTCGACTTCGTGATGACTTTAATCTTCGCGTTCGGGCTGACGTTCCAGATGCCGGTGCTTCTTACGCTTCTTGGCCGCGTGGGGATTATCACCAGCAAGCAACTTCGCGATGTCAGGCGCTACGCGGTTGTTGGCATTGTGGCGCTCGCGGGCATCCTCACGCCGCCGGATGCCTTCAGCATGATCAGCCTCGCGGTGCCGCTGATCGCGCTATACGAGATTTCGATTGTTCTGGTGTGGCTGATCGAGCGCGGTCGGACGAAAGACGCAGCTGCCTAAGCCGTCAGGCGTTCTTCTTCATCCTGCACATCGATCTGGCGCGGCTCATCCTCGATGTGGCGATAGACGAACGGGCTGCGGCCGTGCTCCCGGTTCCAGACATGCCAGCGAACGCCACCACAAATCGGGCCGCTCAACAGCGCAACCGCTCCAACACCGATGATGACCGCGAAAGGCATAGCCGTTTCCTAACTCCTTGGTCCGGAAACGAATAAGCGCGGTGAGGGTTCCTTTGTTTCAACGGAACTTTACCCGCCGCGTCCGCCATGCCATGAGGCGCGCAGCGGAGAGATTCCATGCACGACATCAAAGCCATTCGCGACGACAGGGACGCCTTCATTGCCGGGCTGAAGCGGCGCAACATCGCCGGTGCGCAGACCATCGCAGAGGACATCCTCGACCGCGATCATGGCTTGCGCGCGCTGCAGACGCGGCTTCAGCAGGCGCAGGCGCGCCGCAACGAGGCGTCGAAGCTGATCGGGCAGGCGAAGGCCAAGAAGGATGAAGCGCAAGCGAGCGCGTTGATGGCCGAGGTCACCGATCTCAAGG
>CAZCJI010000323.1:0-3927 GCA_964498625.1 uncultured Rhizobium sp. | reverse complement strand
TCTTCTGCTTGACCGGCGGCATCTTGTGCTTGGCCGGCGCCATCTTCAGGCGGACCTTGGGGTCCTTCTCCGCCGCCTCGATCTGTTCGCGCGTCAGCTGTCCGGCGCTGACCGGGTCCTGGCCCTTGATGCCCTTCGCCACGTCCTCGTCGGCGATGCCCTTCACTTCCAGCGGGTGCAGGCCGCAGAAATCGGCGATCTGCTCGAAGGTGAGCGACGTGTTGTCCACCAGCCAGACGGCGGTGGCCTTGGGCATGAGGGGGAATTGCGGCGCGGCCATGAGAATAAATCTTTCCTTGTCCCGGGCGAGGCTCTCCGCCCCGTCCCTTCGCTCGATGCTAGAATTTCGAGGAAGGCGCGTGTTCTAGCGGGGAAGGTCAAAAGAGGAAAGCAATTTTTGAAAAAGCCCGGAAAACGGGCTTATTCGGCCAGTTTGTGGCCGTAAGAGATGCTTTCGGCCATCAGCCATTTGCCGCCGGCCTGCTTCCACAAGATCATGAAATTGCCGGTCTCGGTGAGGGTTTCCGGCTTGCCCTTGATCCGGGCGTAAAAGCGGTGAGTGCCGATTTCGAGCGCGCCGTATTTGTCGATCGGCCAGACTTCAAGCGAACCAGGCACCAACTCGCGACGCGCCGGAAAATCCTCGCCGGTCTTCACGCGCTCGCAATGGCCTTTGAGATTGTCCACGAATTTCGCGCGTGAGGACTCGCCGTCCTTGTCGTGGACGAAGCGGAAATCATCCGTCGTCATCGCGGCGACCTTGGCAGCGTCGCACTGCATGAAGACCGCATCGAATAGATCGGAATCCGCCTTGGCGATCGCGGCCGTCATTTCTGGCGTCTGCGCGGCACCGGGACGCAAATGATATTCCGGCGCGCCTTTGACCGACGGATCCGCTTGCGCGACCGCAATCAACAGCGCCGAAACTGCGAATACCAGGAATGACAGGCGAAGCATCTAAAGCCCTTTCAACAGGGCTTAGATATGAACGTGCGTTCACGTTTCAAGGCGTGAGCAGCAGCTTGCCGATATGTTCGCTCTTCGCCATGCGCGCATGGGCAGCCTGCGCGTCAGCAAGTGGAAAAACCCTGTCGACAACAGGCTTTATTTTTCCCGCGCCAATCAGCGGCCAGACTTCGCGCAGCAGCGTGTCGCGGATCGCACCTTTCTCTTCCGCTGTGCGCGCGCGCAGCGTGGTGGCGAGCAGCGACAGGCGCTTCATCAGCATCGGTGCGAAATTCACGCTCGCCTGCATGCCGCTCTGATAGGCGATGTTGACGATGCGGCCCCAGATCGCGGCAGCGCTCATGTTGCGCTGGATATAATCGCCGCCGACCATGTCGAGGATGACATCGACACCGCGACCGCCGGTTTCTGCTTTCACGATCTCGACAAAATCTTCCTCGCGATAATTGATCGCGCGATCCGCGCCGAGTACCGTACACGCGGCGCACTTCTCCTTGCTGCCTGCCGTCGTGAACACCTTGTGCCCGCGCGCGTGCAGCATCTGGATCGCGGCGGTGCCGATGCCGCTCGATCCGCCATGGATGAGAACGCTCTCGCCTTTCTTGAGGCGTGCCGAGTCCATGATGTTGGTCCAAACGGTGAAGTGCACTTCGGGCAATGCCGCGGCGTCGGCCAGCGACACGCCTTTCGGCACCGGCAATACGGACAGCGCCGAGGCGACCGCATATTCGGCATAGCCGCCGCCCGGGATCAGCGCGCAAACCTCGTCGCCGACCTCGCAATTGCCGACGCCATCGCCCAGTGCCTCGACGGTTCCCGAAACTTCCATACCGAGGATGGGTGATGCGCCGGGTGGCGGCGGATATAGGCCCTTCGCCTGCGCCAAATCGGCGTGGTTGAGCCCTGCCGCCGCAACCTTGATGAGGACTTCGCCTGCGGCGGGCGTCGGTTTCGGGGCATCGGCGATTTTCAACGCATAGCTCTGGCCGGGATTTTCAACCTGGATGATTTTCATGCCGTGTCCGATGCGCCTTGAGACCGGCCGCAATTAGCATGAATATGATACCGACGTTCATTCTTTCGATGGGTGGCCGGGTTCAGCCCGGCTATGGACACATGCCGATCGATCCCGACGACCTGCCGCTGAAGAAGAAGGTCACCGAAATTGTCCTGGGTCAGGATCTTTCCGCTCTGTCGGAATTCGAGCTGGGCGCGCGCATCATGGAAATGGAAACCGAGATCGCGCGCTGCCGCGAGGCGATTGCCGCGCGCAAGGCCACCAAGGACGCGGCGTCGGCATTTTTCAAGAGCTGAAACCTGCGTTCATCATCCTTAACGCCGCGATCCGATCGTTGCGCCCGCGCAACCATATGCTTGATTAACGTGGGTTATACGACGTTCCTTGCTTGCGCATCGGGCGCGAGTTGATAGCCTTCGCCTGAATTTCGGGGCGCGGGGACGTTTTGCAAAACGAAGACGAGAGCCTGAACGGTCTCACTCCGCAGGATTTCATCGGTTCCGCGTTGTTCGAGAAAACCTTCGAGGAGGGCATGTCCCTCGTCGAGGAGACAGCGAAATATCTCGACGGCCGTGGCCGCGAGGAATCGCGCGAACTCCCGCGCAAACTCGCGATGCTGTATGCCGGCGAAAGCATGCGCGTCACCACGCGGCTGATGCAGGCGGCAAGCTGGCTGCTTGTGCAGCGCGCCGTGCATGAAGGCGACATGGATGCGAAAGACGCCGCCGGCGAACGCTACCGCCTCGGCTCAAAGGACATCTGTCTCGGCGGCGGCGCGGATGGGACCGATCAGCTGCCCGCGAAATTGCAGGATCTCCTGAATCGCAGCGACAGCATCTATCGCCGCATCGCGCGTCTTGACGATGTGCTGTTCCGCGGCGGCGCGCAGGCCGGCGGCGTTCAGGCGCAATTCGACAAATTGGAACGCGCGTTTCGCGCGTAACCGGCTTAGGACTTCACGAAGCCCGCGAACTTCTTGTTGAAGCGCGTCAGGCGTCCGCCGCGATCCATCAGCTGCTGCTGTACGCCGGTCCAGGCCGGATGCGTCGTCGGATCGATGTCGAGGGTCAGCGTCTGCCCGGCTTCGCCCCAGGTCGTACGCGTCCGGTAGGTCGAACCGTCGTTCAGCTTGACCTCGACGAAGTGGTAGTTGGGGTGGATACCCTTTTTCATGGCAACGGCTTTCCGGACGCGGTTTTTTTGAAGCCGCGCCTTATAGGGCAAGGCCCCCTGCGGCACAAGGCCGGGCGGTGGCGCCCTCGCGCGGTGTCCGTGGCGTCCTATATATGTGGGGAATCAAGGGGAAGCCGCAGATGTCGTCACCAGGCGAGGAATACGCAAACGAGGTCGCCCGCGTCGCATCCGGCCGGAAAAAGGCGAAGTCTCTCAGACCTTTACGGGAAATCCTCCCGTTCCTAGGGCCTTTTCGGACCCGGATCGCTATCGCGGCCATCGCACTCATCATCTCCTCCGCCGCAACGCTGGTCCTGCCGGCGGCCGGACGCCAGTTGATCGACCACGGCTTCGACCGCCAGACAGCGGGGCTGATCGGACAGTATTTCCTCGCCTTCATCGGCGTGGCCGCGGTGATGGGGGCGTCGGGCGCAACCCGCTTCTATTTCGTCACCTGGATCGGCGAGCGCGTCGTGGCCGATATCCGAAAGGCCGTGTTCGCCAATGTGCTCGGCCTGACACCGGAGTTCTTCGAAGTCACGCGCACGGGCGAGGTGCTGTCGCGGCTGACCGCAGATACGACGCTGATCCAGACCGTGGTCGGTTCGACCGTTTCGGTTGCGCTGCGCAACATGGTGACGCTGACCGGCGCCTTCATCCTGATGTTCGTGACCAGCCCGAAGCTCGCGGCGCTTGTCGTGGGCGCGGTGTTCGTCGTTCTGATCCCGCTGATCTTCTTTGGGCGGTGGGTGCGCACGCTCAGCCGCAAG
>CAZCJI010000322.1:0-3942 GCA_964498625.1 uncultured Rhizobium sp. | reverse complement strand
GTCGTCACCGGCGCGGCCAGCGGCATCGGCCGCGGCACGGTCGATCTGTTCGTGGCGGAGGGCGCGAAGGTCATCGCTGCCGACATCCAGGACGACAAAGGCGCGCGGATCGAGGAGGAGCACAAGGGAAGCGCGCGCTATGTGCGCTGCGATGTTTCCAGCGAGAAAGACATCGAGGCGGCGGTGAACGCCGCCACGAAACACTTCGGACGCCTCGATTGCCTCTTCAACAATGCCGGCACCGGCGGCGCGCGCGATCCGGCAGATGGCGTCACCGCCGAAGGCTTCGACTCGGTCATGCACCTTCACGTCCGCGCTGCGCTGTTCGGGATGAAATATACGGTCCCCATCATGCGCGCGCAGGGTGGCGGCTCGATCATCTCGACCGCTTCGGTGGCGGGTCTGCAGGCGGGTTTCGGCCCGATCCTCTATTCCATTGCCAAGGCGGCAATTGTTCACATGACGAAGGTGACGGCGGCGCAATTGGGCGTGGACAAAATCCGTGTGAATTGCATCTGTCCCGGCCTGATTGCGACCAACATCTTCGCGCAGGGCCTCGGCATTCCGAGCCAGCTGGCGGAAACGCGCATCGATGCCATCGCCGAGTCCGCCAGGAACTCGCAGCCGATTCCACGCGGCGGCCGTCCGCGCGATATCGCAGAGGCCGCGCTCTTTCTGGCGAGCGATGGATCGAGCTTTGTCACGGGTCAGGCGTTGACAGTCGATGGCGGCATCACGCTGGGGCCGAGCGGCGCGCAGCAGATGTCCGTCTTCGCGCCCATCGTGCAGGCGCTCGGTATCGACGCGGAGACGATGGCGCAGATCGTGGCGGGACGATCCCAGCCGAGCTGACGGCCTCAGTCCCGCAGCAATTCGTTGATGGAGGTTTTGCTGCGCGTGCGCTCATCGACGCGCTTCACGATCACGGCGCAGGAGAGAGATGGCTTTCCGGGCGCTGAGGGCATACTACCCGCAACGACAACGGAATAGGGTGGCACGTGGCCCTGGAAGATTTCGCCAGTCTCGCGGTCGAGGATCTTTGTCGAGGCGGTGAGGAACACGCCGGTCGAGAGCACCGAACCTTCGCCGACAATGACGCCTTCGGCCACTTCGCTGCGCGCGCCGATGAAACAATTGTCTTCGATGATCGTCGGCGCGGCCTGAACCGGCTCCAGCACGCCACCGATACCGACGCCGCCTGAGAGATGGCAGTTCGCGCCGATCTGTGCGCACGAACCCACCGTCGACCAGGTATCGACCATTGTGTTCTCGCCCACATAAGCCCCGACATTGACGAAGGATGGCATCAGAACCGCACCTTTCGCGATAAACGCCGAGTGCCGGACGATGGAGCCCGGCACCGCACGAAAGCCCGCTTCGCGAAATTGCGTCTCGCTCCAGCGTGCGAATTTGGAGTCGACCTTGTCCCACCAGTTTCCGGGGTATCCTTCGACCAGACGCATGTCGTTCAGGCGGAAGGACAGCAAGACGGCTTTCTTCAGCCATTGGTGCACGACCCATTCGCCGTTGGCTTTCTCGGCAACACGCGCGCGTCCAGCGTCAAGTTCGGCAAGCGCCTGATCGACAGCCTCGCGAACGGCACCTCTGGTGCTGGCGTTCAGCGTCTCGCGTGCGTCCCACGCGCCGTCGATTATGCGGGCGATGCTCATGGTCAAATCCGTATGCTTCCCAGGAATGCGGCCAGATCCTGCGTCTCATGATCGATATGATGCGATTCGGCAATGGGGTGCTCGGGCCCCTGCTTCGACCAGACCGATCCATTGTCGAGCCAGATCGTTGTCATGCCGAAATCGTGCGCCGGCACCAGGTTGCGCGCGAGATCTTCAAATAAGGCGGCTTTTTTCGGATCGATGGCATTGTACGCGAGCAGGGCGCGATAGGCGGCCGGATCGGGTTTGGGCCGATAGTCCATGGCGCGGATGTCCCAGATATCGTCGAACGTCGCACCAAGCCCGAGCCGGTCAAGGACGCGCTGTGCGTAGTTTCGGCAGCCATTGGTCAGAACGAAACGCCGTCCCGGCAATCGCATGATGTTTGCGATCAGCTTCGGATCCGGCGTGAGCACGGAGAGATCGATGTCGTGAGCGTGCTCAAGAAATGGTTCCGGATCGGCATCGTGAATCTTCATCAGCCCGTTCAGAGTCGTGCCGTGATCGCGATAGTATTCTTTTTGAATGCGCCGCGCTTCGTCGAGCGGTACCGACAGGAGTGCTAAGACATAGCTCGCCATGCGTGTATCGATCTGCGCAAAGAGATCGGTCGCCGCTGGGTAGAGCGTGTTGTCGAGGTCGAATATCCACGCATCGATATGGCGCAGATCGGGAGCGGTATCGGCGACGCGCGCATGCATGGCCGGACCATGCGGGAAGCCCCTTCCTCGTGCAAGTATCGTTAAGGCGTGGTGAATTTCGTCCCATTAATCGCAAGTTAAAACGCTGTCGCGCACAGTCCACGGACAAGGTGGCGGCATGGCGCAGAACGAAGCCAAATCGATCGATCGCAAGGCTGAAGGCGTGTTGCGCCTTCTGGAGCAGCGCACATCCGCGGCGCAAAGCGAACTCGCCAGCCGTACCGACGCCGGCGACGACGTTCTGACGTTCCTTGCGCAAAACGGCGCTCCCGCCACGCGCCGTGCGGTTGCCGCCAACCTCGCAGCTCCAGCGCAGGTGAACCGTCATCTCGCGGAAGACGAAGAGGAAGACGTTCGCGCCGAACTGGCGCGCAAGATCGCGCGGCTGATGCCGGGGCTCTCGAAGCGCGAGGCCAAGCACATCCAGGATTTGACGATTGAGACGCTCGAACGTCTTGCCGCCGATCAGGTGCCGCGGGTACGCGCTATTCTGGCTGAGGAAATCAAGCATCTGGACAATATCCCAAAGCATGTCATCGATGCTCTGGCGCGCGATGTGGAGGAGACGGTTCACGTTCCCATTCTCGAATATTCGCCGCTCCTCTCCGATGCCGATCTGGTCGAGATCATCGCAGAAGGCAAAGTGCATAGCGTGCTCACGGCGATCGCACGCCGCAAACCGCTCAGCCCCAGTGTCTCGGACGCTGTCGTTTCGTCGCTTGATATTCCCGCCGTCGCAGCGCTTCTCGCCAACCCCGATGCCGCCATCCGGGAACGCACGCTGGATGCCATTATCGACCAGGCCGAACGCATCAGCGTTTGGCAGGACGCTGTCTGTGTCCGCGCCGATCTTTCCAGACGCGCGATTCGCCGCCTGGCGTCGTTCGTCAGCACCGAATTGATCGAACGGCTCTGCAGCCGTCATGGGCTGGATGAAGAGACAAAGATTCATCTCAATCGCCAGCTGCGCGCGCGCTATGACGAACAGGATCACACGCCGTCCCGCGATACATCGGCGGCAGACGAAGTCGAGGCCGCCGCAAAGGCCGGGCGTCTGGACGATGCCTTCATCGAGAACGCGGCCGAAGAGGGAAAGCGCGAAGCCGTGGTTCTGGCGTTGGCCACGCTTGCAAAGCTGCAGGACAGCATCGTTCGCCGCATGCTGATGACGCGATCCGCCAAGCCGATCACCGCATTGGTATGGCGCGCGGGGTTGAGCATGCGCTCGGCATTCAAGATCCAGCGCTTTGTGATGAAGCTTCCCACGGATGAGCTTCTTCCGGCCCGCAACGGGACATTCTTCCCGCTCGCCGAAGAAGAAATGCGCTGGCACCTGAATTATTTCGGCGTGCCCGAATAGGTTCTGGGCATATAGACCAGCCCGTGTTCGCTCACATGGGCGGTGAAGCCGGCCGAGCCTTTGACGTTGGTTTCCGCAAAACCGGTTTCGACGAGACCGCGCGATTTGCAATCTTCGCGACCCTGAATATCGAACTCCACATTCGTTGTGCAGAATTTCGCGGTGCCGTAGACGATGGGAACGCCGCCGGGCGTCTGCGCCAGAAGATAAA
>CAZCJI010000321.1:0-3954 GCA_964498625.1 uncultured Rhizobium sp. | reverse complement strand
CATTTACCCTTCTCAGGAAGATAGCGCTCGGTGTGCGGATGCGCTTTCACGTCAATGGTCAGGAAAGTTCCATCGGGCTGCAGCACCCAGCCCTCTTCCGCGTTCCAGCCCTGCTTGCCTTTCGACGGAATGGCGGTCCATGTCAGGGTCGCCGGATCGAGCGCCGCCATCTTTGTCTTGAACTTGTAGCCAAGGACGAAACGACCATCCGGCAGAACGATTGCAGGCGTATCGCCGATATTGGTCCAGCCCTTGGGTGGATCGAGCATTGTCCAGGTATTCTTGATCGGATCGTAGACAGCGCTTTGGTTTGTGAAGGCGAACTGGCCAAAATTGTATTCGCCGCCGGAAATGATCACCCGTCCGTCGGCAAGCACGGCTTCGGCCTGCGCATAGGGCGAATATCCCGACGGCAAACTTGCCAGCTGGGTCCACGTGCCGTTCTGATAGCTGCCCTTGTTGTCCGGCGTCAGCTTCCAGAAATCGGTTTCATTGCCGCCCTGCGCGAGCACCGTTCCGTCGGTCAGCTGCATGGTGATAATTGCGCCATCGGGAATCTGATGCGCTAGGTTGGTCAAAGTGCCAGCCTCGCTGGGGGCGGTGGCCAAAAACAGGGCAAGCAACGGTATAAGCCGGCGGAGCATCGCAAATCCCTCTCATTTCCTTGGAACGGCGGGACGCTACCACTCTCAGGGATTTTTGGAATAGGCCTTGGTGCGCATCGTGACGAGTTCTTCCGCCGCCGTTGGGTGCAACGCAATAGTCGCGTCAAAATCCGATTTTCTCGCGCCCATTTTCAGTGCAACCGCCGCGAGTTGGATGATTTCGGCCGCACCCCAGCCGAAAATGTGACAGCCGAGCACCTGCTGTGACTTCTGATCCACAATCATCTTGAAAAGCGAGCGCTCCTCGCTCCCGGTCATGGTGTGCTTCAGGGGCTTAAAGGTCGATTTGTAGACATCGACGGAGTGTCCCATGCCGAGCGCCTTCATCTCGCTCATGCCCACCGTGCCGATCTCGGGTGTCGTGAACACGGCGCTCGGAACGAGTTCGTGATCCGGCGAAGTCGGATTGTTCTCGAACGCGGTCTTCACGAAACACATCGCTTCATGGATTGCGACCGGCGTGAGTTGCAGACGATCCGTCACGTCGCCGATGGCATAGATATTTTCCGCGGTCGTGCGCGAATAGCGATCGACAACAACCTCGCCTTTCCTGCCCAATTGCACGCCGGCTTTCTCGACATGCAGCATCTCGGTATTCGGCGCGCGGCCGATGGCCAGCATGATCTGGTCGCATTCGATAACGCCGCTCTTGTTCGTCTCGGCGTGCAGGCAATTGCCGCGCTTTTCGACCTTGGTGAACTCGCAGCCCAGCATCACGTCGATGTTGCGGCGCTTCATCGAATCCATCAGGGCATCGCGCAGATCGTCGTCGAATCCACGCAGCGGCTTCTCGCCGCGATAGACCAGTGACACCTTCGCGCCGAGACCGTGAAAAATGTGCGCGAACTCCAGTGCGATGTAACCGCCGCCCGCGATCAGGATACGCCCCGGCAATTTGTCGAGATGGAACGCCTCGTTCGAGGTGATGCAGAGATCGCCGCCGGGCACAATATGCGTCGTACCCATCTCGCGCGTCGGCCGGTTGCCGGTCGCGATCAGGATCTTGTCGGCGGTAACAGTCTTGTCGGAATTGAGAAGCCGTATGCTGTGCGGATCCTCGAACACCGCGCGGTCGCCGAAGATCGTCACCCCCGCCGCTTCGACATTCTTTGTGTAGAGCCCTTCCAGTCGCGCGATCTCTTTATCCTTGTTCGCGATCAGGGTCGGCCAGTCGAATTTGCGTTCTGCGACCGTCCAGCCATAACCCTCGGCGTCGTGGAATTCCGCGCCGAAATGGCTGGCATAGACAAACAGCTTCTTCGGGATGCAACCGCGGATGACGCAGGTCCCGCCCATGCGGTATTCCTCGGCCAGAGCCACGCGCGCGCCAGTCGCGGCCGCCATGCGGCTGGCCCGGACACCGCCGGAGCCGCCGCCGATGACGAAAAGGTCATAGTCAAATGCGGTCATGAGCGCGGCTCCACTTCTGCTATGATCCGCTTAACCGAGGTTGGGCGGCCAAACAACGATGACGATACGGACACGCATGCGACCGCTGACTGTGCTTGCTCTTGGCGCGATGTTGAGCGGCTGCGTCGGCGACAAGGCCGAGTTCGTCCACTCGGTCTGGCGCACCGGTGACGGCGCGCCGGTCGTTTCGACTGCGTTCTATGTAACGGACCGCGAACCCGACCCGGGATGGTCCGGCGGCTTCGCCAAGCATTGGGCCGATGCGCCCTCCTGCGGCGCGATCGAGGCGACGATCCCGGCACTCAATCTTCCGGACCAGCCGATTCCCAGCGGCTCGATACGCCCGCTTTCCGCACTTCAATGCGGCAATGGCATGGCTGGCATTGCGTCGGCGATAGCCTTGGCCGCGCGCACAAGGAACTGCAACGAAGTCTTTCTGTATGTTCACGGCTTCAACACGCTGTTCGACGGTGCGGTGTTACGCGCCGCGCAGCTTGTCGACGACACCAAGTCGGGCTGCATCGCTGCCACCTTCGACTGGACCAGTGAAGGCGAAATCGGTCGTTACATTCCCGACATTGAGCATAGCGGCTATGCCGTGCCGCTGCTGGCCGAATTTCTACGCGCGCTGGCGGCGCAAGACCTTCGCATCGACATTCTGGCCCACTCGATGGGCAACCGCGTCCTGTTGCAATCCCTGGCCGCCCTCAGATACCGCAGCGATCGCCCGCGCGCCGACTTCATCGATCAGATGATCCTCGCCGCCGCCGATGTCGGCGCCGATCCGGCGAACAACGATTTCGTGCATCTGCTGGCGGACGCCAGGCCGTTCGTGCATCGCATGACGATCTACGCATCGGCGGGCGATGCCGTCCTCGCGGTATCGGCGGTTGCGCATGGAAATGTGTCCCGCGCGGGCCATAGGCCAATCGGCGACGGCAAATTGCAGACGCCCGCGGCGCGCGACCATATCATCGATGTCGTGGATGCGACCGATGCGCCCGCGGAACTGCTTGGCCATTCTTATTTCGCGATGTCCTATGAAGCGATTGGCGACACCGCTCTCGTTCTGCGCGACGCACCGATTGAAGCGCGCACCGACACGCTCATATGCAAGACGCATGATGACGGTCCCTGCGATCCCACGTTCCCGCACTATCATTTGATTGTTGCGAATGACCGAAAACCGGATTTCTTTGTGCGCTTGATCCGAAAACTAGCGCCGTTGGTACCGCGCATCGAACTTTCGCCACTTAGCGGCGCGCCGGAATAACCTCGACTTCGCCGGCATGGGCGATGATGAGCGTGGTCGCGATACCGACGAACAGCCCGTGCTCCACAACACCTGGTACGGCGGACAATGCGGCCGCGAGCACCCTTGCGTCCTTGATCGCGCCGAACGCGCAATCATAGACAAGATTGCCGCTATCGGTGCGCACCAGTCCGCCATCACGCATCCGCGGCTTGATCGGCACATTGGCATATCCGAGTTGTGCGACTGCGGCCTCGATCCGATTCGCCGTGGCGCCATGGCCGAACATCACGACCTCTACCGGCAGCGGAAACTTGCCGAGACGCGCGACGAGTTTGGTTTCGTCGGCGATCACGACCATCGCCTTCGACGATGCCGCCACGATCTTCTCGCGCAGCAATGCCGCACCGCCGCCCTTGATGAGATTGAAATCGC
The DNA here is from genome assembly GCA_964498625.1 of uncultured Rhizobium sp. Lineage (GTDB taxonomy): Bacteria > Pseudomonadota > Alphaproteobacteria > Micropepsales > Micropepsaceae > Rhizomicrobium. Next base: position 192 of record CAZCJI010000321.1, on the reverse strand, counting down.
GGTCGGCTTCGTCCGCGCCGTCCACCGTCAGATCGAGCGGCGCCATCGCATCGAGATCGCCAAGCGGAATGCCGAGGGTGCGGGCCGTCTGCGCCGTGCGCTCGGAGGTCGCAACACAATCGACCTCCAACCCGCCGTGCACGCCCGCCGCCAGAAGCTCCAGAAATGCTTCCGCTGTCGAGCCGGTCCCGA
>CAZCJI010000320.1:0-3955 GCA_964498625.1 uncultured Rhizobium sp. | reverse complement strand
CCGCTGCCGGAGGAAGTGCAGCATCTGTTCGATATCGTCGCGATCAAGCAGCTCTGCCGCATCGCGCAGGTGGAGAAGATCGAGGCCGGCCCCAAAGGCGGCACGATCACCTTCCGCAACAATGCGTTCCCCAATCCCATCGCGCTGGTGAAGCTGATCAATACCCACTCCGGCACGATGAAGGTGCGGCCCGACCAGAAGGTCGTGGTCAGCCGCGACTGGCCGACGCCGGAGCTGCGTCTCAAAGGCGCGCAGGCGCTGGTGGGACAACTCGCGAAACTGGCAGAAGCGGCGTGACGCGAAGGAAGATCGCGCTTTTTCAAGCATTTGCTTGCCTTTGTTCCGCGTGTCGCGCAGCCTAGGGCCAAGCTATCGAAGGACTGTCAGGGCATGCGGGTTGCGATCAGTGGGACCGGGCTTTTCACGCCTTCGGCGGGCATCACCAATGCCGAGCTGGTCGCCGCCTACAATGAGTTCGTCCGCGCGCACAACGCCCAGCATCCCGACGAAGCCCATCTCCTGAAATCGAGCGACGAGTTCATCGTGAAAGCGTCGGGCATCCGCCATCGCCATGTGCTGGCGAAAGACGGCATGCTCGATCCCGAGATCATGTGCCCGCAGCTGAAACAGCGCGGCAACGAGGAAATTTCCTATTCCGCCGAGATCGGCATCGCCGCGGCGCGCGAGGCGCTGGAGCGCGCGGGCCGCACGCCCGCCGATGTCGATGGCGTGATCGTAGCTGCCTCGATCATGGAGCGGCCCTATCCGCAGATCGCCATCGAGATCCAGAACGCGCTCGGCATTGTGGGCTTCGGCTTCGACATGCTGGCGGGGTGTTCGTCGGCGACGTTCGGCATCCAGACCGCGATGGACATGGTCGCGCAGGGTAGGGCGCGCGCCGTGCTCGCGATCAATCCGGAGATCTGCACCAGTCACCTCAATCTGCGTGACCGCGAGACGCATTTCATCTTCGGCGACGCCGCGACCGCGTGCGTGGTCGAACGCGCCGAGGATACCAACGGAAGGAATTGCTGGGAGATCGTCGGCACGCGGTTGAAGTCGGTCTTCTCCAACAACATCCGCAACAATTTCGGGCCGATGAACCGCTTCGATGCGGCGACGAAGGACATGCCGGACAAGCTCATCACCCAGAAAGGCCGAAAGGTCTTCAAGGAAGTGGTGCCGATGGTGTCGGAGTTCATGATCGAGCACCTGACCGAACTGAAGCTGAAGCCCGATCACATCAAGCGCTTCTGGCTGCACCAGGCGAACATCAACATGAACGACCTGATCGCACGCAAGGTTCTGGGCCGCGAGGCGACGGCGGAAGAGGCCCCCAGCGTGCTCGGCGACTATGGCAACACCAGTTCGGCCGGCTCCATCGTTGCCTTCCACAAATACAGCGACGATCTCGTGGCAGACGATCTCGGCCATTTGTGCTCGTTCGGCGCGGGCTACACCGCCGGCAGCGTGGTGCTGCGCAAACTGGCTTAGCGCCAACGCAGAGTGAGCTTTCGCCCCCGAAACTCGAACGATTTCATTCGCGACAGGAAGGCCATTCCCAGAAGGGATGTTTGCATGGTCGCGCGGTTCACGGATACCGGCACGTTGAAGAGCTTCATGTTGCCGATCTGTAGTTCATCGAGCGTGAAAGCCGCACCGCGCCCTTCGCCATTGGCGGTTTCGAACGTCCTGTCGAACTTGAGCCTTGCGATATCGATACCGGCGCGTTCCGCATCGGAGGGGCTGAGCACAATGTCACTGGCCCCGGTATCTACGAGGAATTTGACCGGCGTTTCGTTTGCGCTGCCGATGACAAGAAAATCACCGCCGCGGTCCTGTGCGAACACCATTTCGTTGGGACCGGTGTTGACCGGATAGCCTGGCACCAATTCGGAACGGACGTTCCCGAACATTGCCTCGACATCGGGATAGTAGACGTAACCGATCACAACGACGGCAAAAATGGCGGTCCAGATAGCGATGTTGCGGACGCTCTCCCTCAACCCGAAGCGGCCGCCATAAACAATCCCAGACGCGGCCAGGACGAGGACGGCGAGGTTGCGGGTGAAGTAAGCCTGATCCGTCGAGTTGGTGAGTGCGTTGGGAAAGAGGCGCGATAATTCCCAAAACCCGAACGCGCCAATCGCAACGAGCGCGATCCATACGAGAAATCTGTACCGTCGGCCGCGCTGCTGCGTGACCTCAGGCCGGTGCCACGGTCCTTGTGACTGTGCCATTTTTCCCTCGTCGCCTGCGCATTCATACAGGGTTCGATAGTCTCTGGAAAACGGATGGCTGCACAAAAGCGGCGCAATTTCACCATAAAGTCGCGGCACGGATACACTGATGTCGTGATTTCGAAGTTCGCCTATCATCAATATCAAGCTCTTTGCGAACTTCGAAATGAAAACGACACTAGAATTCAATGGGTTGCTAGTGTCCTGTCGATTTCGAAATTTGCGCCGAGCCTGACATCGAAATGATGCGAATTTCGGAATCGGGACACTAGCGCGCGGTTCTGCGTTAGTATTGCCGGGGGCGCGGCCGGGGAGGTCTTCAGTGTTCTTGCAATCTGTGGCTTGGTATTGGATCGCAGCGCCGCTGGTCGTGGCGGGTCTTGGCGTCGTGCTGTTGTTGCGCGGCATCGGCCATGTCTTCGGTGGGCGGGGTGGACGCGCCACGGCGCATATGGCGGTGGGCGCGCCGCTGTCGGCAATCGGATTCGCGATCGGCCTTCTCGCACTCAACACACAGACCTATGCGCGGCTGAGCTATGAAAACGAGGTCGCCAATATCGTGGTGAAGAGTATCGATCCGGCGCAGAACACCTGGCGCATCACCATCCAGCGCCTCGATGTGCCCAACACAGTCCAGACCTGCGACATCCAGGGCGACGATTGGGAGATAAGCGCACGGGTACAGAAGTGGAAGCCATGGGCGAACGTGCTCGGCCTCGACACGACCTATGCGCTCGATCAGCTCACCAACCGGTATTTCAATGCCGAGCGCGCGAACGGCAAGCCGATCACGGCATGCGATCTCAAAGGTCCGCCGCCGGCGGTCGATCAGTATGTGCCGCAATCCTGGCTCAACTGGCTTGTCGGCGAATGCTATACCGAGCAGCGCCATTTCGGCTCCGCCGCCTACATGGCGAATGCCGACGGTGCCGTCTACAAGGTGATGATGACGCAATCGGGCCTGAACGCCGAGCCGGTCAACAGCATCGCCGCCGGCGCGAATACCTCGCGGCCCTGAACGCGTCGCGTTCTCGCGAAAGTCGCGGTATGTTCGCGTCGCGGCCAGAGACGAGAGCGACAAGATGCCGGTTCATCGGATGCGTATATTGCTCGCGGGCATATTTGCGCTCGTTGCGGCGATTCAGGTTCCGGCGCAAGCCACAGAGTTGAAACGTGACGCAGTGAATGTTCCCGGCCCAAGCGCTGCGCTTTTCGCCCATCCCTATTATCGCTGCCTGACAAATTACTATGTCGCCACCACGGGCAGCGACTCCAACGATGGCAGCAGTCCGGCGAACGCGTGGCTGACCTTGCAGCACGCCAACGACTCGCTGCCCGGCGGTGGCCAGGCGGCGGGCTCTTGCGTCAATGTCGAGCCCGGCACTTATGCTGGCGGCGTCGTGCTGACCACGGGCGGCGCAAAGGCGTCGTCCAAGGGCTATGTCGTCTATCGCTGCGCGAAGCTGGACGCCTGCACGCTCGCGGCGGCTGGCTGGACGACCGGCGCGTTCGACGCGACCGGCACCGAAGCGGGCGCCGCGCATCCGGCTTATCTCATCTTCGACGGTTTCGAGATCGTCTCGCCGCAGCCCTATCAATATTCCGTGGCGATCAGCTGCTGGGCGGGCAATGTCGATACCTCCGCGACCTGCCATCACTGGATGATGCTCAACAACATCATCCACGGCTATGGCGAGGGCGGGATCGACCAGGCG
>CAZCJI010000319.1:0-3988 GCA_964498625.1 uncultured Rhizobium sp. | reverse complement strand
TTCGGCCTTGGCGTTCAGCTCGTCGAGACGGCGGATGGATTTATCCCAGTCAAAGATGCCTCCTCAGCAGGGCAATCGCCTGCTGAATTTCTTCGACGTTGCGTTCGGTCTCGGGCCGCATGGGTTTCTCACATTTGCGCCGCTGATATAAGGGCGGCGGCGGCGATCGTCAAAGCGGCACTAGTAGAGACCGCCTGTGCCCTCGCCTACATCGCTCGGCGCGGCGCCTTGCGTGGCCGAGGTTTGACCGATGATGGCACTTCCCGGCGCATTCGGCTCGCCAGGCGCGGTGCCCGCCTTGAAGGCTTCCATGATCGCATTCGGATCGGACGGTCCCGCCGGTTGACCGGTGATCGCATCGGTCGAAATGAGTTCGATGCCCGGCGGAACACGAAAGGGGGTCGGCGGAACATCCGCGAGAGCGCCCTTCATGAAGTCACGAAAAATCGGTGCAGCGGCCGTGGCGCCCTGCTCGTTCCTGCCGAGGGTTCTGGGATTGTCGAAGCCCACAAAAACGCCGCACGCCAGATCGGGCGAGAAGCCCACGAACCAGGTATCTTTGGCGTCGTTGGAAGTACCGGTCTTACCGGCCAGAGGCTTTCCAACGGCCAGGACAGAGCGCCCCGTGCCACGCTGCACAACACCTTGCAGCAACGACACGATCTGGAAGGCGGTGCGCGGGTCGATGATCTGATCACGGGTATCCGCGAGCAGCGGTTCGGATTGACTACGCCACTGCGAGGCATTGCAACCCGCGCAATCGCGCTGATCGTGTCGCCAAATCGTGTTGCCGTTACGGTCCTGGATCCTATCGACCAGCGAAGCGCTGATCTTCTTCCCGCCGTTCACGAATTCGGAATACCCCGTGGTCATACGAATGAGCGTGGTTTCATAGGATCCCAGCGCGTTGGCAAGATAAGGCGGCAGGTGATCGTAAACACCGAAGCGCTCCGGATAGGGCACGACCTTATCCATGCCGATCTCCTGGGCCAGACGTGCCGTCGCGTTGTTGAGCGACAGCGCTATCGCGCGTCGAAGTGTAACCGGCCCCAGGAACTTGTGCTCGAAATTGGCCGGATGCCACAGACCGAGCCCGGCGCCTTGATCTACGACAACGGGCCCGTCAACCACCTCACTCGTGGGGGTGAAGCCGTTATCGAGAGCAGCTGCGTAGACGAACGGTTTGAACGATGAGCCCGGCTGACGCATCGCTTGCATTGCGCGATCGAACTGGCTGGATGCATAGCTGAAGCCGCCGGACATCGCCAGAACGCGTCCGGTATGAGGGTCCATGGCAACAATGGCCCCGTTCACCTGCGGCACCTGGCGAAGACCATAGCTGCCCTGAGTGCCGGTCTGCTCGACATAGATTACGTCACCCAGTTTCAGCGGATCCTGAGGCCGACTGACAGCAGGTCCGAGGTACATGCCCCGCATCTGCTTGCGTGCCCAGGCAAGCTCAGAAAAAGGAATGGTCCCTTCTTCGCCACCAGCGATTCCTATGCGAACTGACTTGTCGTCATTGAAGCCGAGGACCGTCGCCACACGCCAAGTGTCGATACCGGATTGGTTCTGCATCGACGCAAGCGCCACTTTCCAGCTTGCGGCGGCACCGATATTGCTGGTCGCCCCGCGCCAACCATGGCGGCGATCATAGCGTACCAAGCCCGACCGCAACGCGCTGACGGCGTAGTTCTGCAGGCGAGTATCAAGCGAAGCACGGACCTGCAATCCGCCATCGTATAATCCATGCTGGCCATATTTCGCGTATAGCAGGCGGCGGACTTCCTCGACATAGTAGTCGGCATCCTGCGCCTGGCTCCCCAATGGCCGCGTTTGCGTAACAAGCGGTTCCTCGATGGCCGCCTTGGCCTGCGCGTCCGTAATATAGCCGTTGTCGGCCATCTGCCCGATGACCCAATTGCGACGTTCTGTGGCGCCGCGCGCATTGCGCACCGGATCGTAGTTGCTCGGCGCCTTGGGAAGGGCTGCAAGAAATGCGACTTCGGCGATATCCAAATCATCGAGTGATTTGCCAAAGTAGTTCAGCGCCGCGGCGGCAACTCCGTAAGAATTCTCGCCGAGATAGATCTCGTTTAAATAAAGCTCTAGAATTTTTTCCTTCGAGTAGGTCGCATCGATCCGGATAGCGAGGATGGCTTCGCGGATTTTTCGTGAAAACTTTACATCGCTATTCAGAAGAAAATTCTTGGCGACTTGCTGCGTGATTGTGGAAGCACCTTCCAACCGCCTGTGCTGAAGAACGTTAAACACGTCCTTCACAGCAGCGCGGAGAATACCGCCCGGATCAATGCCAGGGTGGGTGAAGAAATTCCGGTCTTCAGCAGAAGTGAAGGCGTCAACCACATTTTTGGGGACATAGGAGATCGGGACAAAAATCCGCCGCTCACGCGCGTACTCGCCCAGAAGCGTTCCATCGCCGGCATAAACACGGGTTGTCACCGGCGGCGTATAGTTCTGCAGCGCCTCAACGCTTGGAAGTTCGCGCGTCACAGACCAAAGATAGAAGACCACGACCAACACGCTGACAATCGCCAGTGCGATTACCGTCAAGCCGCCATAGAACAAAATGCTCCGCCAGCCGGGCCAGCGCGGCTGACCTTCGTCCATCTCGGTGTCCGGCTCGGGACCATCAAAGTCGTGATCAGGAATATCGTTCATGGAACCGGATTATGACGCTATTGCGGGCTCGCGTCACTCTACTACCGGCGATGCCGCAGCGGGTGTCGCGACAGTTGCGGGGGCAAAATGCCGCTCTATGGCGGAAGCGATAGCGTCCGCCACGCCGTTACGCCACTGCGCTGTGTTCATCTGGTCGGCGTCGGAGCTGTTCGAAAGATAACCCAGTTCTATCAGCACGGAGGGGACATCGGGCGCCTTGAGAACGACAAAAGCCGCTGAGCGATGCGGCTGGCGTGGGAGAATATCCGTCGCGCGCGACAAAGAGTTGACGATCAATTGCGCAAAACGTGACGACTTGTTCATCGTGTCACGTTGCTCAAGATCTATAAGGATCGGCGCCACTGCAGAGTTCTCACCCCCCAGATCTACGCCTGCGATGACGTCGGACTGGTTTTCCTTGCGCGCGAGCGCCGCGGCCTCCTTGTCCGACCCCGACTCAGACAGTGTGTAAACAGAAAGGCCCGAAACGTCGGAGCCGGGATTGGAGTCGGCGTGAAGCGAAACGAACAGATCCGCGTGATGGGCCCGTCCAATGTTCACTCTTTCCCGAAGAGGGATAAACACGTCCGTGTCGCGGGTCATATAGACGGTGTAGCTAGGATTACGTCTTAAGGCCTTAGCCAGTCTCAAACCTTCGTCGAGCACCAGATTCTTTTCCAGCAACCCGTTGACCCCATTGGTACCGGAGTCGATGCCGCCGTGACCCGGATCGATGACGATGGTCTTTCTGGCGCTTGCCAATGCGGGCGCAATCGGTTGGGGCAAGGACGCGAGACGCTGGGCCGAAGCCTCTCTTGCTTTCAGATCAGCCGGCCACCCTGCCGTCTGATCGAATTTGGCCTGGGTGGTCGGGAAAAGGTCGATGACGACGCGATAGCCAAGACCGTTCTCGGGCGGAAGAACCAAAGGATCGGAAATCGAAACCGGTCGATTCAGATCGATGACAAAGCGCGAATTCCCCGGCCGGAAAAGACCGTACCGATAGCTGCGAATGGAACCGTGGCCGCTTGGAAGTGGCGGACCGTTCAGATGCCATTGCACGGAAGGCATATCGATGACGACCCGATTGGGGTTGCTCAGCGTGAAGGTACGCAGGTCAATAGGGTCAGACAGCTCCACGACGAACCTCGTCCGATCGGCGTGATCGCCGATACGCGCGCTCATGACGACGGGCTGTTGCTGCGCGGAACCTGTTACCTTTTGGGTTGCAGGCTTCGAGGAAGAAGGATTACCTCTCAAAACCTTTGCGATGAGATCGTCGACAGAACCAGGTGGCGGCCCTTTG
>CAZCJI010000318.1:0-3995 GCA_964498625.1 uncultured Rhizobium sp. | reverse complement strand
ATAACGCGACGCGAGTTCGGCGCAGATGTCATGAGCCGCGTCGCGGATGCGCTCACGGAGTTCAGAGGCGCCTTCGCGCGTGGTGAGATCGAGGTCGCTGTAGCTCACCGGCAGGGACAGCGTTGTCTGCTCCGGCGGGCGGCCAAGCTGGTTGGAAGGGTAGGGCCGGTGCGCGTAATAATCCGGCGCAATCACGATCACCTGTTCCGGCGGACCGTTCTGGTAGCCCGGGTCGCTGGGAGCGCCGTTGTCATAATATCCCTGGGCCGAAGCTGCGGAAGCCGCGAGTCCCACGCCGGCTGCGATCAGCGCCGCGCGAAATGTGTTTGTCATGTCTCTCTCCCGTGATGGTGGCCGGTGTGTCCGCGTGCGGACTCATCGGGATGAACAACGAATGTTGCCGTGTTTGGTTCGATGCCGCATGGGCGCAATCGTGCCGTTCGCGAGGTTTCATTGCGTCGAAATCATGTCGGCGGAACTTGCTTGATTTGGCGGGAGGAGGGGGCGATAAGCGCCGTTCCCATGAGCATCCTGATCAAAATCTGCGGCATAAACAGCGTGGAATCCGCCGACGCGGCGGTGCGCGCGGGCGTGGATTTCGCGGGTCTCGTGTTCTTTCCCGCCTCGCCGCGCAACCTGACGCGCGAGCAGGGCGCGAGCCTCGCCGAACGCATGCGCGGGCGCGCGCGTTTGGTGGCGTTGATGGCCGATTCGACGGACGAAGAGATCGGCGCGGTGGTGAAAGCCGTGCGTCCCGACTTCCTGCAATTTCATGGCACCGAGTCGCCGGAGCGCGTTGGCGCCGCGCGCGCGCAGTTCGGCATACCGGTCATCAAGGCGCTGGCGATCGCGGACGCATCCGATCTGGCGCGTGCTGCAAGCTACGCGGATGCGGCCGACATGTTTCTGTTCGACGCCAAGGCTCCTGTGAATGCGCCGCGGCCCGGCGGGCACGGCGCCGCGTTCGACTGGCAATTGCTCCGTGGACGGAGTTTCCCGCGGCCGTGGCTTCTGGCCGGCGGCTTGAACGCGGATAACGTCGCGCGCGCGATTGCGAGCAGCGATGCGCCGGGCGTGGATGTGTCGTCCGGTGTCGAGGCCGCGCCGGGCGTGAAGAGCGCCCAGATGATCTCGGATTTCGTCGCGGCTGCGCGGTCCGCTTCTTACGCGGAGACGCGCGCGTGAACGACCGCCCCAATTCCTTCCGCAGCGGTCCCGATCCGAAAGGTCATTTCGGCGCTTATGGCGGCCGCTTCGTTGCCGAGACGCTGATGCCGCTCGTGCTCGATCTCGAGCATGCCTATGAAGACGCCAAGCACGATCCCGCGTTTCAGGCCGAACTCTCCGCGATGCTCACGCACTATGTGGGCCGCGAGAGCCCGCTCTATTTCGCCGAGCGCCTGACCGAACATCTCGGTGGCGCGAAGATTTATCTGAAGCGCGAAGACCTTAACCACACCGGCGCGCACAAGATCAACAATTGCCTCGGCCAGATTCTGCTCGCGCGCCGCATGGGCAAGACGCGCATCATCGCGGAAACCGGCGCCGGCCAGCATGGCGTGGCGACCGCGACCGTTGCCGCACGGTTTGGTCTGCCGTGTGTCGTCTATATGGGCGAGGTCGATATTGAGCGGCAGAAGCCGAACGTGTTCCGCATGCGCCTGCTCGGCGCGGAGGTGCGGCCGGTGACGTCGGGTTCGCGCACCCTGAAGGATGCAATGAACGAGGCGTTGCGCGACTGGGTTACCAATGTCCACGACACGTTCTACATCATCGGCTCGGCGGCGGGGCCGCACCCCTATCCGCAGATGGTACGCGATTTCCAGACCGTGATCGGCAACGAGACGCGCGCGCAGATGCAGGAACGCGAGGGCAGGTTGCCGGATCTGGTCGTCGCCTGCGTCGGCGGCGGATCGAATGCGATCGGCATGTTTCACCCTTTCCTCGACGATAGCGGCGTCCAGATTCACGGTGTCGAAGCCTCGGGCGACGGTCTCGATACCGAGCGCCATGCCGCGACGCTGACCAAAGGCTCGCCGGGCGTGCTGCATGGCGCGCGCTCCTACCTGCTGCAGGATCGCGACGGTCAGATCCTCGAAGCGCATTCGATCTCGGCCGGTCTCGACTATCCCGGCGTTGGGCCTGAGCATTCGTGGCTCAAGGATCAGGGCCGCGTGCAGTATTTCTCGGCCAGAGACAAGGATGCGCTGGAAGCGTTCGTGTTGCTATCGAAGCTCGAAGGCATCATCCCCGCGCTCGAATCCGCGCATGCCATCGCGCATGTGATGCGCATCGCGCCGCAAATGAGCAAAGACAGGCTCATCGCGGTCTGCCTGTCCGGCCGCGGCGACAAGGATGTGTTCTCCGCCGCCGCGGCGCTCGGGGAGAAGATATGAAGAAACTTGAATCACCCTCTCCCTCACGCGGTGGGGGAGAGGGCAGGGTGAGGGGGTGTTTGGGAATGAGCGCTGCCTTCACCACCCCCTCACCCCAACCCTCTCCCCCGCGTTGCGGGGGCGAGGGGGGATTTTTATGATGTCCCGCATCTCTCAACGATTTTCAGAGCTCCGTGCGCAGAACCGCGCCGCCTTCGCGCCGTTCATCACCGCAGGCGATCCCGATTTCGACACCGCGCTTGCGCTTTTGACCGAACTGCCGAAAGCCGGCGCCGATCTGATCGAGCTCGGCATTCCGTTCTCCGATCCGATGGCCGACGGACCCGTGAACCAGGCGTCTTATCTGCGCGCGCTGAAGTCGGGCATGACCCTTCCCAAGGTGCTCGAGATGGTGCGCCGCTTCCGCAAGACAGATGCGAAAACGCCCGTCGTGCTGATGGGCGCCTACAATCCGATCCATGCCTATGGCACCGCGCGGCTCTGCAAGGATGCGGCGGAGGCAGGCATCGACGGATTCCTCATCGTCGATCTCCCACCGGAAGAGGACGAGGTGCTGCGCGTGCCCGCCAATGCGCACGGGCTGGATGTCGTGCGCTTCGTCACGCCGACGAGCGACGATGCGCGCCTGAAGACCGTTCTCGATGGCGCGAGCGGATATCTTTATTATATCTCGATGGCGGGAATCACCGGCAGCAAGGCGGTCGATTCAGACGATGTCGAAGCCGCCATCGCGCATCTGCGCGCCGAAACGGATCTGCCCTGCACCGTGGGCTTCGGCATCCGCACGCAGGAACAAGCGGCCCGCATTGCCCGTTTTGCCGATGGCGCCGTAGTGGGAACTGCGATTGTGAGCAAAATCTTCGAAAATCTTAACGCCGGGGCGAAGCGCGACGCGTTAGTTTCGGATGTCACTGCTTTCTGCAAGGCGCTTGCCGATTCCGTGCATGCGGCGCGTTCATAAATGCCAACTCGTTTCGTCATGGCCGGGCTCGACCCGGCCATCCATCTAAGTGAAAAGTTGGATGGCCGCCTCAAGGGCGGCCATGACGAAGAGAGGAATGGTTTTATCCTCTCTAAACAATGGTAGAGTAACGCCATGAACTGGATCGCCAATTTCGTCCGTCCACGGATAAAAGGCCTGATGCGCGGCCGCGCACAGACCGAAACGCCGGACAATCTCTGGACGAAATGCCCGTCCTGCGGAGAGATGATCTTTCACCGCGATATGGTGGCGGCGCAGAACGTGTGTCCCAATTGCGGCTTCCACCTGCGCATCGGTCCCAAGGAGCGGCTTGCGAGCCTTTTCGACGGCGGCCAGTTCGAGGAATTGCCGGTGCCGGTGGTTGCGGCCGATCCGCTGAAATTCCGCGGCGAGAAGAAATATCCCGACGAGATGAAGGCCGCGCGCACCAAGACCGCGCGCCAGGAAGCGCTGACCGCCGCACGCGGCACGCTCGACGGCATGCCGGTGATGATCGCGGTGCAGCCCTTCGATTTCCTCGGCGGTTCGCTCGGCATGGGCGTGGGCGAGGGCCTTGTCCGCGCGATGCAGGCCGCGGTGGAGGAAAAGCGTCCGTTCATCCTGTTCGTATCGTCCGG
>CAZCJI010000317.1:0-4021 GCA_964498625.1 uncultured Rhizobium sp. | reverse complement strand
AGGCCGACAAGATTCCGCCGGTCGAAGCGCTGTCGCTGTTCTACGACAACATCGATCTGACCCCTATCGGTCCTGAAGGCGATGACATGATCCGCCGCATGTCCGACCGGCTCGTCGCCGTCGATCTCTTGGGCCCCGCCGCCGATCTCTTGAAATACCAGGTCGACAAACGCCTCGACGGCGTGGCGCGCGCGCAGGTCGCAACGACACTCGCCGGCATCTATCTTCTGGACAAGAAACCGGAGCTTGCGCTGAACACGATCCGCGCCACGCAGGTCAGCGGACTGCCCGACGATATCGGCCACAAGCGGATGTTGCTGGAAGCCCGCGCGCTGGCGGGCCTGAAGCGCTGGACCGACGCGCTGGACATGGTCTCGGTCGATCAGCAGGCCGACACCGCAAGACTGCGCGCCGACATCTATTGGGATAGCGGAAACTGGGCTGTCGCCGGCCAGGAGGCCGAACAGGCCGTGGACAAGCGCTGGAGCGATGCAGCACCGCTGGACGAGAACGATCGGCGCGAGGTGATGCGTGCGGCCGTGGCCTATTCGCTCGCCAACGACGAGACGAGTCTCGACCGGTTGCGTGCCCATTTCACGGCGAAGATGAAAAGCACGCCCGACGCCAACGCCTTCCAGGTCGTCAGCGACAGGATCGACGCGCACGGCGCGGCCTTCCGTGATGCCGCGGCGCAGATCGCCTCGGTCGATACGCTGAAGAGCTTCATGAAAGACATCCGCGCGCAGACCGTCGTGGCGCGGTTGAACTAGAGCTAGGCGCTTCTCGTTTTTTGTACTGACAGCACGGAGTCCAGCCACGCCAAGGCGCGTGCCGCGATCGCTTCCCATCCAGGCTCGCCTATCAGCCAGTGGCTGTGGCCGTTGACCTGCTCGAAGCGCGCGCGGCTTCCATAACGCGTCGCGATGCGCGCGACGGTCGATGGCGGATTGATCTTGTCGTCCGCCCCCACCATGCAGAGGACCGGACATGTCACATCGCGCGCGCGGACACGCGCCGCGCGTTTGTGATCGAAGCTCCAGTTCATGATCTCGAACGTCGCCTGCCCGGATTCCGGAACGAAATGCGCGTAGATTGCACTGCGCGCGCTATCGTCGAGCTTGTCGAGCGAATGGGCCGCGGCGATCTGATAGCTCGGATGGATGATGCTGCCGCGATAGTCGCCGCCGGAAAACAACAGCGTCTGCGCCGATGCGATTTCGAATATCGTCGATGGCAGCACGCCCCACGGCGCGGATGGCGCCATCAGCACGCAAGCCCGCGCGAGACCTTTCGCCGCCAGCATCTGCGCCAGCAAGCCGCCCATCGAATGGCCGAGCAGGATCGGCGTTTCATCCAGTTCCAAAATCAGCTTTTCGAGATCGTCGGCGTAATCGATAAGACTCGTCCGGCCGAGTTCGCGCGGCGGCTCGCGCACGCAATCGTGATAGCGCAGCGTCGGCGTGTGAACTTTGTATTTCGCTTCGAACGGTTCGCGAAATTCGTCGAACGCCCAGGCGCCGCAGAAGGCGCCGTGAATCATCACAATCGGGGGACGCGAAAATCTGGCCATCAGGCGGGAAACGCCAGATCGCGGAACGCCTCGATCACCCTGGCATAGGTATCGCGCTTGAACGGCACGATCATGCGCGGCAAGGCTTCCATCGCAAGCCATTTCCATTCGGCGAATTCGGGCTCGTCGGTGGCAACGTCGATATCCTTGTCGGTGCCGGTGAAGCGCATGGCGAGCCATTTCTGGCGTTGTCCGCGATAGCGCCCCTTGAGCGCCACGCCGACGAGATGCGCCGGCAGATCGTATTCAAGCCAGCCATCCATCTCGCGCAGCGGCTCGGCCTTGTCCGTGCCGATCTCTTCCTTGAGCTCGCGCAGCGCCGCCTGCTCGGGACTCTCACCCAGGTCGATTCCGCCCTGCGGCATCTGCCAGCCTTCGACGGTCTGATCGATGCGGCGCCCGACGAAGACGAGTCCTTCCGCGTTGATCAGCATGACGCCGACGCAGGGACGATAAGGCAGATCTTCGTGGCGAACGGTGAGGCCGGAACGGGCCATAAAGCGACTCTATTTGGGCGCGCTCACTATGGCGGAAGCAGGCACCAGAACAAAGCCCCGCCCGCCGAGGCCCTGTGCCCAGTTTCGCACGCGATCGATGGTTACCGGATAGAGCTGACCGGAACCGCCGGCACTGCCGCGCGTCCGCGCCACGCTTTCAAGCGCGGAGAGACGGCGATCGATTTCCATCGCGGTCTGGATCGTGTCGATCGTCGAATCCGCCTGCGCGAAGGGAACGCCTACCCGTGCCGCGACATCGGGTGCTGTGGAGTGGCTGGCGGAACCGTTGTCGTAGAACATCAACCCGCGGCGCGCGAGATAGGTGAGGACCGGCTCCAGCGACATCGCATCGGAGAGAAATCTGCCACCCAGAAGATTCGTCACGCCGGCATAACCGGAGAAGCGCGTCATCGCCCACACGAGCCGTTCGGTATTGGCATCTTCACCCGCACCCGAGCGCAGCGTATGCGGTCCGGGATCGCTGTCTGGAAAATCAAAGGGCTCCATCGGCACTTCGAGCAGCACCTCGTGACCTTGCGCGCGCGCGAGGCTCGCCCAGTGCTGCGTGTCACCCGCATAAGGCGCAAAGGCGAGCGTGACGCCGGCCGGCAATCCGTTGATCGCCGCTTCGGTCTGCTTGGCACTGATACCGAGACCGCCGATGACGATGGCGATATGCGGACGGCCGTCGCCGGCCACCGCGGGTGCATAGGCACGCATCGGCGTTGTGCCGTTATCGGCGATGCGCGGCAGCGGGCCGAGTGGCGTGTTCTCGACCAGGGACGGATCGGCGATCAGCGCGCGACCGGCGAAAATCTGTTGCGTGACTTTTTGCGGCAGGGCTGTTGCCGTCTGTGTCGCGTCTGCCGTTGGCGGCGGAACGGTCTGGCTCAACGGCCTGCCGACGGAAGCCGCCTTGCGCGCCGGATGCGATGGCGGCGGAAGATCCATCGTGACAACCGGACTGCCGGCGTGCGGATCGCCGAAGAACGTGATCACGGCGCCGGAGACGATCAGAAGCGCAAAAAATGCTAGCCAGGCGAGCGCCAGAGGATGGGGGCCCCGGCGTGCGCCTGCGTCCACGGTGCTGTTGGCAGCCATGGACGCAAGCTATGCCGAAACATGGTTACGCGCCGGTTAATTCGGGTCAGCGCCGTGGTTTCGAAGTTCACCAATCTCTTGATATAGAGCACTGGGCGAACTTCGGAACCGAAACGGCGCTGAGATTCAATTGTTTACCAGTATCCTTCGATTCCGAAATTCGCGAGGAACCCGATATCCGGCTGCGGCGAATTTCGGAATCTGGATACTGGTTAGTTCGCCTTGTTCTTGGTCGTGACCGCACTCACCGTGGTCTGGCCACGCAGCAGATCGAGCGCATAGGAGAGCTGGAAGTCGTCGTACTTCTTGCCCGGTGCGGCATGGATCACGGTCGCGTCCGGCTTCTTGATCAGCGGCTCGCCGATCAGGTGCCCGGGCAGATCCGCCTCGGTCGGGCGCGCGATCTTGGGCGTCTGGTCTTCGTCGCCCTGCGCGACGGCGACATCGGGAACGATACCCTGCGCCTGGATCGAATGGCCGGACGGCGTGTAGTAGCGCGCCGTGGTCAGGCGCAGCGCGCCGCCGGTTTCACCGAGCGGGATGATCGTCTGCACCGAGCCTTTTCCGAACGAGGTCATGCCGACAACCGTTGCGCGCTTGTGGTCCTGCAAGGCGCCCGCGACGATTTCCGACGCCGATGCCGTGCCGCCATTGATGAGCACGACGATCTTCTTGCCGTCGGCGAGATCGCCGGGCTTGGCATCGTAGCGCTGCGTGTCGTCGGCGTGACGGCCGCGCGTCGAGACGATCTCACCCGAGGTCAGGAAATCATCCGACACCTGAACCGCCTGATCGAGCAGGCCGCCGGGATTGTTGCGCAGGTCGAGGATGTAGCCCTTGATGCCGGGGCCGA
>CAZCJI010000316.1:0-4038 GCA_964498625.1 uncultured Rhizobium sp. | reverse complement strand
ACCGGCGGCAGGATGATCGCGCCCATTTCGGCCAGCGCCGTCATGGTGCGCAGATGGCCCAGATGCAGCGGTGTCTCGCGCACCATCAGGATCAGCGTGCGGCGCTCCTTCAATGTCACGTCCGCGGCGCGGCTCAAAAGCGTCGTCGTCACGCCGGTTGCGATCTCCGACATCGTGCGCACGGAGCACGGCGCCACGATCATGCCGAGCGTCTTGAACGTGCCCGACGCGATCGGCGCGCCGATATCGCCGATGGCATAAACCTGGTCGGCCCTGGCGGCGACCTGCTTGGGTTTGAGCGCGGTCTCGTAGGCGATCGTCATCTCCGCCGCCTTGCTCATCACAAGGTGCGATTCGATTCGCAAATCCTTCAAGGATGCGAGCAGCCGAATCCCATAAGCGACGCCGGAGGCCCCGCTGATCCCCACCACAACTCGCTTTTTCTGCCCGTTTTCCGCCATTTCCGCCTCACAAGCTCCCTTTACGCCTTCGTAGGCAACAGCGGAAGAGAGGCGTGACAGAGGGGGGTGATGGTGCTCTAATTGTGGCGCCTAAATGAAGAGGTTTCGCATGGCACTTCAACGAGGGCATATCCAGGAACTCTCCGAAAAGCATAAGCAACTCGAAGACACGATCAACGCCGAGATGGCGAACCCCGAATGGGATGAGGTCCGTGTCCAATGTCTCAAAAAAGAAAAACTCCGAATTAAGGATGAGCTCGAACGCTTGCGGGCGAGCGTCCACTAAACTCCCTTAAGCGAATCGCTCCGCGTCTCAGGAGCTTCTTTGCGATCCAGGCGCACGATGAGGAGCGCGGCCAGCGCCAGCATCGCGCCTGCCGCGAGGAACGCCGAACCGGGGAAATAGACCGGTGCTTTCGGTCCCGTGAAGTACGAGAACACGGCGGTCAGCAATACCGGCGCGACAATCGAAGTGACGCCGCCGATGCTGGCGAGCGCGCCCTGCAGTTCTCCCTGCTCATTGCCAGGCACGTGTTTGGAAATGACGGCGTTGATCGCCGGCATGGCGAGCCCCATCAGCGACCACACGAGCATGCACGGATACATCATCCAACCTTCCGTCGCGAAGGCATAACCGGCGAAGCCGACCGCACCCGCCGCCAGCCCGATAATTGCAGCATTGTGTTCGCCCAATTTCGGGATCGCCACGCGCGTGAGGAAACCGAAAACAAAGGCCATCAAGATGCCGAGAAAAGCCAGCGCCCAGCCGAGTTGCGCGGTGTTCCAATGGAATTTCAGATAGACGTAGTAGCTCCAGATCACGGGATTGGCGTCATGCGCAAGCCGTATCAGGATCAGGACGCCGACGAAGCCCAGCACCATCGGATAACGCTTCAGCGCAATCAGCGATCCTATGGGATTGGCGCGCCAAAGCTCGAATTTGCGGCGCTTTTCGACAGGCAAGGATTCGTTCATCACCACAAGACCGAACAGCGCGTTCGCCACGGCGAGCGCCGCCGCAACGAAGAAAGGAAGCCGCACGCCATATTGGCCGATCAATCCGCCCAGCGCTGGACCGAGAACGAAGCCGATGCCGAAGGCCGCGCCGGTCAGACCGAAATTCGCCGCACGCTTTTCCGGCGGCGAGACATCGGCGATATAGGCGTTGGCCGTCGTGTAGCTGGCGCCCGCGATGCCGGAAAGAATCCGGCCGACAAACAGCCACCAGATCGTCGGCGCGAGGCCTGTGATGAGGTAGTCCACGCCCAGCATCAACAGCGAGATGATGAGCACCGGCTTGCGGCCGAACCGGTCCGACAGATTTCCGATCAGTGGCGAGAACAGAAACAGCATTCCGGCAAAAGCCGTCTGCAGCCAGCCGCCCCAGGCGGCGGACGCGCTCATGGCCGCCGTGTTGCTGCCATAAGGGCCGGTCAGTTCCGCGATGATCTTCGGCGCCACGGGAATGATGATGCCGAGCCCCATCGTATCGACCAGCATCGTCACGAAGATGAACACGAGTGCAAAACGGCTGGCGACGGGCTGAGGCGAAGGTTCGGTCACGAGCGGTCCCCGATGCGGCGTGGCGGACCGTAGTCGTAACGGACCGGGGCGTCTTGTAGAAAAATGCCGTTTACGAGAGGCCGAGCGTCCCGCGCACTTCGGCATCCACCTCTTCCCAGGGTCGCTTGCCGCTGTAGCGCGCGGCGCCGAGCACGAGATTGATCTGCCCGTCGTCGGCCGCGAGCGGTGCGGAGAAGAACTCCCCGGTCAGAAACGTCATCTGTTTGGTGTCCTCCCGGCCCAGGAACCTGAGCGGCGCGCGGGCGCCAAGTGTCGCGTCGAGCGCGCCATACCAGCGCGGCAGGATGTTCGCCGGCAGGGCTTCGTCCAGAAGCTTGCCGGTCAGATCGCCCAGGATCTGCGCGAAGGACGTTCCCATCAGGCGCACGCGATAGCGCCGCGCTTCGCCTTCGCCGACTCGTTCGTAGATCGCGATATCGCGCAGGAAGGATTTGAGCAGGCGCGGCGACATCGTCCGCCGGAGCGGAATGCCCCCTTCGCCAGCTTCGCTCTTCCAGAGGTCGTGCAGCTTGATCAGTTCGGGATGCAGGAACCGGAGCGTGACATCGCAGAGCGAATGCCAGTCTCCCGCTTTGGCAGCGCGATTGTATTCGGCGGCGTTGCCGATGCTCGGACCCATCCACTCCCCCTGGCGGACACAACGCGCCGCGCCGTAGAGAAAACCTTACCTGTGATTCGCAGGGCCGGTCAAAAAATATGAATGATGCCAATAGGTTGCAAATACACTTCTGGATGGCGTGTTTTATACGCTCAACCTTCTTCCAATGCGTCCAGGCACGCCGAAACCAGTTTGCCCGCATCACGAGATGCCGGCTCTTGCGGATCAGCGCGGCGATCTCGCGGTGATGTGCTTCGTGCGCGCGGCTGTAGGCCCCGTGCCGGAGGCGGTTGGTGTTTCCGGGTTGGCCGCCGCGCTTCCGGCGGGAAACGGGCTCAGCCATTCGAACCCGAATTTTCACAAGGGGGGTCCCCCTCTGGCCCGTCGAATGCCGGAGCTTCACCCGAAGCGGCAGCCGCTTCTTTCGCCGCGAGCATCGCGTCGTGCTCCGCGTATTCTTCCTTGAGCCAGCGATCGAGCGGCGGATGCGAAGACGAGCGCGGGAGTTCGAAGGGAGTCCGGATGCGTTCCCACTCTTCGTCCGTCAGCTTTCGCCGTTCGCCGGTTTTGCCGCCCGCAACCGCCTCGGCCGCGCGTTTCACGTTGATATTGCGGTTGAACTCGCCGGCGAGCTTGCCAAGCGCGGTGACGATCTGCGCGCTGACCGCGCCGATCTTCACCGCGTGTCCGATATGGCTGTCGCGGCAATGACCATATTCGTCGGTCTCGTCCGCCACGGCATCGGCGCGCGTCACCGAGCCGCGCATAGCGCCGGTCAAAAGTTCGAGTTGAGTTTCCAGTTGGGCCTCATAGCGCCGTGCGGCACGTTCGAAGCGATCCGTTTTTCGCCCGGCGGCGTTTTCAGCGTTCATGCGCCTATTTTAAGGCCGTTCTGACGCTGTTCGATAAGTATTCCGCGAGAATCGGAATTGCCAATTCTTCCAAAGCGTAAGGGCGCGAAAACTGTTCGATAGATTGGCGAGAGGGACGCCGGCGGGTGTCGATAGGCCGGCGTCCCTTTACCCCCATGCCCCCTTTGACCGAAGTCTCGGGAGAGAGCTCCTAATTCGGCAGCACATAAAGCGTGACGCTCGGCGACGGCACGGTGTCGGAGAGCTTGCCCTTCGACCATGCGATGTCGCTCATGCGCTGAATCATGTTGCTCGCGGTCAGACGCCAGACCTGCGCGGTGCCGGCCTTCTTGAAATGCGCGAGCTGCAAGGCGACGGGGGTGGTGCCGCTCAGATCTTTCGCCACAACCATCACTGTCATCGTCTTGTCTTTGCGAAGCGCCGCGAAGGCCGAGAGATCGTCGGGCGCGGGGGCGCTGGCCGAAATGCTGGTGTCGCCGAAGCCCGAATTGGCGCCGTCATAGTTGCGATACATCTGCATCGC
>CAZCJI010000315.1:0-4039 GCA_964498625.1 uncultured Rhizobium sp. | reverse complement strand
CACGGTGTTGTTCGAGCAGAACTATATGGACCCGACAGGCGCCTACTCCTGCTTTGTGTCTATTAGCAATCCGGTCTATCTCAACCAACCGGTGTTTACTGGAAACGTGAACATGATCAACGGTCGCGCGGTTGATAAGTTCAATTCTTGCCAATGAATTGGCCATACCAACTATCGCGCTATCACGGGTAGTCCGATCCGGTGCAGATATGAGAGCGGCCCCGATTGACAGGACGGGGGCCGCTCAAAGTCTGCTTTAGTACATAATATCCGTTACCGAGGCTTGGCAGTGAGTAACACTATGCCTGCGGCAGGTGGAACCCGGTCCGCCGATCCGGCATAGCTAAGCGAGAAATGCTGCCAGGAAGATTCGCAGAAGGCCGCCCTGTTGGGACGTCCGTAGGCATTGGGCACAAGTGTCGGAGTCCGGGAGTCGAGCTCGCCCGTGACAGTTCCGTCGGATTTGAAGGTCGCCGCGACCTTGATGTCGAAGTAGCTGTTTGTAGTGTCAAACAGAGCTTTATTACCAATCAAGTCGGAGTTTGGACCCAGACCAAACCCCGTCGTTAGTGTGATCCCAGTTCCTAGGCCCCTGCATGCGGCACTGAAAGACACCGTAGCCCCTATAATTCCCTGATTCCCCGTATCGGGATTCGTTCCGACAACAAGCTCGACCCCCTGACCGTCGTCGGATGTCCCGTCATATTTACCGTCCGCAACGGTGAACGCGCCTGCCAAGGTCGGCAGAAGTAACGTGCTCGCGAGCGCCAGCACGGCGCAACTAGGATTTACCATATCTTTTTCTCCGAAGCCCTCTGGGCGGATGGTGATGATTGATGTTAGCCCCGTCGAACGGTGCAAGTCCTCACGATTTTCGCGATATTGCTAACGCCGCTAGGGCCTAATCGATGCGCCAGCGCGTTGTGCAGTAGCACAAGCAATTTCTCGAGTGCATGGCAAAAGATAAAAAAACGCTTGTGTTTATATTCCTGAATATTTTCCTATTCCGAGCGCCGCGTTGTCGATTTTCGTGCGCGCAGGCGGATCCGCTTGCCCCTTCGACGCATACTCCTTCTAAAATCGCGCAACGTGACTGATAGAAATCAATTGTTTAGTGTCCCGAAGAACTGTCTATGAATGGATCAAAAGTGTCCCTGCTTAAAGTTGACCGGCTTTCGGCCGATGTAATCGCGCTAAATAAAGAACAATGTATCGAGGCGGGTTCGCAGTTTCACAACGCGTACACGACAGCCACGCCATTTCCTCACATCGTAATCGATGATTTCATCGACTTGGAAATTCTACGAGATATTGTTGCTTTTTGGCCGGCGACCGACGACAAGCGATATTATGATCGGCCGCAGGAGCGTTTGAAATATGAATGGCAGCCGCACGAGTTAAAATCGCCACTCGTGCGCAGCTTTCTTAACGAAATGAACTCGGAGCCGATGGTGCGCTTCATTGAAGCTCTCACGGGGATACCGCTTATTATTGCCGATCCCTACTTCAGCGGTGCAGGCTTGCACGAGGTCAAGCGCGGCGGTCATTTGGGCGTGCATGCGGATTTCAACGTCCACCGCGGAATGAATGTCTTGAGAAGGGTAAACCTCCTGATCTACCTCAACGACGATTGGCTGCCAGAGTATGGCGGGAATCTCGAACTCTGGTCCAAGGACATGTCCGAAATGCAGCGGGAGATCGCACCGAAAATTGGCCGTGCGGTGGTGTTCAACACAGAGCTAGACAGTTTTCACGGTCACCCGGAACCGCTCACCTGTCCCGCAAACAGATCTCGCCGGTCAATTGCGCTCTACTACTATACCGCCTCGAAAACAGCTATCGAAAGCGTTCCCGCGCGCACAACTACGTTTCAGGTGCGCCCCAACAGTTCCGATGTACCGGACTTCCAAACAAAGTTGTTGCACTTCGCCCAAGACTGGATACCACCCGCTATCCGAAGAGTTCTTAAGCAAAAGTCAAAATCGGCGGAGCGACAACCGCCGCAATGACAGCACCGTGCCCTAGTGCGCGCTGCTCGTCCACGTCCCGCAAGCCTTTACGGATAAAATTGCAGACATGGCATGAGCCATGGTATTGCGAATCCACAACAAGAGGAAATTCTGTCAGCCAGCCTCTGGGCGAACGGGACATCTCAAACGCAAGAGACAAGGAGAGCCAGCGGCCGTAGCCCTTTCCAAAGACATATTCTGTGAGTGGCACAGGCCCGCGGCGAGATTTCCCGATTTATAGATGTCTGCAGGCGAGCGAACGGGTTAGACGGTCTCAGGACAATTCAAAGAATGTCTCACAAGTTCCTTCAGAACCTAATTGGCGCCCTTGTTCGCATCGGTGTCGGCCTGCTTGTCATCCCCTTTTATATCAAAGAAATCGGTACAGAGCGGTTCGGAATTCTGTCTCTTGTTTGGGTCATGCTGGGCTATCTCGGCGTGCTGGATCTCGGCATGTCAAGATCTTCAACGAACGCACTTGCTGGTGTTGATCATGGCGACACAGCGCACGTAGCGCGTATATTCACAACGGCGCTTGTGATCAATGTCTCGTTGGGCTTGATTGGAAGCCTTTTTATTGCGTTTGTCGGAAGCCATATCTTGCTTTCCGTACACGCATTATCGGCGGAAACGAGCGTTGAACTTCAGAATTCGACGCTATCGATCGCATTGATTCTCCCTTTGACGCTGGCGTCCGGCATCTCCGTTGGAGCTCTTGATGCACAAGAGAGATTTATCGAGGGCAACATTCTTCAGGTTGTGTCGTACGCGTTGGTGCTGGTGGTTCCCCTGGTAGCGGCAGCGATTATTGGCCCGCAGTTGCCCGTCGTTATGCTCTCCCTTTTGATAACACGATTTATAACAACCATCGCAATGCTGGCTTTCAACGTTGCCGAGTTTGGCACTTTGAGGGTACTGAAATTCGACCGTGCCTCTGCGAAGAAGTTGACGCATTTCGGGGGCTGGATAAGCGTAACCAACCTGCTGAGCGAGTTGATGACATCTCTCGATCAGTTTCTGATAGGCAGCATACTAGGAGCAAAGTTCGTCGCGTTCTATTCCGTTCCAATGAACGCGAGTTTGCGCATGCAGGTTTTCAGTTCGACTGTGGCGCGAACACTGTTTCCGAGATTCTCGCGAGTCGAAGAAAGGGAAGCGATGGATGTTGCTCAAGGCGCCCTTTTTACGCTGTCATTTCTTTCGGTTCTGGTTTACGCGCCGGTGCTTTCAACGCTGGCGCCACTTTTGACGATTTGGCTTGGGGGAAATTTCGCGGCTTCAGCCATGGAAGTCGCGCCAATATTGGTTGTAGGGGCGTGGATTAATGGTCTTACGATCGTTTCGTATTCGCTCATTCAGGGGCAGGGTCGCCCGGATTTAGTCGCGAAGGCCCACATCTGCGAGATTCTGCCCTACTTCGCGGCACTGTGGTTCTTGATTCATAGATTTGGAATCGTCGGCGCAGCATTTGCTTGGAGCCTCAGGGGAACAACGGACTTTCTGATTTTGTGGGCAATTTCAAAAATTCCCTTCAGCACCGCAATACGACTGTTGCCCAGCTTCGCACTAATGGCCGCCGCTTTGGCCGTTGTTCTGTGTGCGGCGCACCTCAGCTGGGTTGAGCAATTTGTCTTTGGTATCGCAATCTTCCTTGCAGGATCGTTTGCTTGGGTCTCTCTAGACGTTCGAGCGCGGGACGTTCTGCTTTCGCTGGGAGACGCTCTGAACTCAAAAAAGCGTAAGGAGTCTTGACGTCGATCAACAAAAACGAGTTCAACGATACCTGTCAAACAAGCGCATCGCACGCAGGCTGAACCGGTCCCTTGCGTAGTCGAAAGAGCCAGCCCAGGTCGTATCGACGCCGTTCAGGTATTTCTTGAACCGGTATAGTTCAGGCGCGCCATCGGGATCTATGCCGCATAGATCGTACCATACGGCACCTGCATCTCTTGCATACCTCATGAATTCCCAGTGTAAGCGATATCCGGCTCTGGATGCCCTGCCCTTTTCGCTTGCCGCGCCAATGAGAT
>CAZCJI010000314.1:0-4043 GCA_964498625.1 uncultured Rhizobium sp. | reverse complement strand
ACGGACCGCTCTACAAGAAAAAGAAGGTCAAGAAATATATCGCGGGTATCAAGGAGCTTCAGGAGCTTCTCGGCGGACTAAACGATGCCGCGCAGGTGCGCGCGACATTGTCGCAGCTGACTCTGGACGAAACGCTGAACCCCCGCGCCCAAGCCGATTTGTGCTTCGCCTCCGGCATTGTCAACGGCTGGCATTGCGCGCGTGCCGTGCGGCTTGGCGGCAAGGCGCTCAAGCGCTGGGACAAGTTCAAGCACGTCGAGCCGTTCTGGATCTGACATGCGTCAGGCCATCGACGCCACGAGAGCGTCCGAATACCCGGCGAATATCCAGGCAATCCTGAAGCGTCAGGCGCCGTGTTCCGCGTGGCTGAACCAGGAGCTTCTTGAGATCGACAGCGAGACTGGTTTCGCGAAGATCGCCTACGAGCTCGGCGAAGCGCATTTCAACCGTTTCGGAGCGCTGCACGGCGGCGCCATCGCTTGTGTGATGGACGACGTGCTGGCGGTGGCCGCAGGCCTTGTCCTGCAATGGGGCGAGATCGCGCCGACGCTGGAGATGAAAGTATCTTACCTGTCGCAAGGCGCGGCCGGCCAGCACATCGCCGAGGCGAAGGTCATCAAGCGCGGGCGGCAGATCAATTTCCTGGAAGCCACGCTCGCCAACGCCGAAGGCAAACCGATCGCGACATCCACCGCGACCATCATGATCGCGGCGATGAAGAAGCGCTAACTCCAGTTCCAGACGGCATCGTTGCCGAGTTCTTTTTCGACAAAGGCGGTATGCGCGGCGATTTCCGTTTCTGAGAAGCGCGGCGCAAGCGGTTCGGGGCGAGCGCGCGCGACGCGGACATCCGCGACCGGACCGGCCGCGGCTTCGTCAGAGGGCGAGAGCAGAAGATTCTTCTGACGCCCGCCCACAAGCTCCAGATACACCTGCGCCGTCAGCTGCGAATCGAGCAGAGCACCGTGAAGTGTGCGCGAGGTGAGATCGATACTGAACCGCTTGCACAGCTCGTCCAGCGAATAGCGCGCGCCGGGAATTTTACTCTTGGCGATATCGATCGTGTCGATGGCACGTGCCAGCGGAATTGGCGTGCGTTGCAGACGGTGCAGTTCCGCGTTCAGGAATTTCAGATCGAAGCTTGCGTTGTGGATCACCAGCGGCGCATCGCCGATGAAATCCAGAAACTCGTCCACGACGGCGGCAAAGAACGGCTTGTCGGCGAGGAATTCGGTCGTGATGCCATGGACCTTCTGCACATCCAGCGGCACATCGCGCTCGGGATTGAGATAGGCCTGAAAAGTGCGGCCGGTGGGGAAGTGATCCATCAGCTCGACACAGCCGATATCGATCACCCGATGCCCGTCATTGGGATCGAGGCCTGTCGTTTCCGTGTCGAGCACGATTTCACGCATGCCGTTTCGCCTTCAGCGCTTCCACAATCGCTTTGACCTGCGCGAAGGCATGATCGAGGCCTTTACTCGTGTCCACCACAAAATGGGCTTTTGCACGCTTTTCGGCGTCCGGCATCTGCCGGGAAAGAATCTGATCGAGTTTTTCCTCCGTCATGCCGGCGCGCTCCAACACGCGTTGGCGCTGAACATGAGAAGGCGCTGAGACCACCACGACGGCATCCATACGGGCGTGACCGCCGGTCTCGAACAAGAGCGGAATATCCTGGACGACCATCTCCGCGCCGTCGGCCACCGCCTGCGCCAGGAATTTGCGATTCTCTTCCGCAACCAGCGGATGGACGATGGCTTCGAGATTTTTGAACGCCGCCTCGTCGCCGGCGAGCGTTTTCGACAGTGCCGCCCGATCCACGCGGCCATCGTGCACCGTGCCGGGGAAAACTTCCGCGATCCTGGCGACGGCGCCACCGCCGGGTTCATAAAGCCGGTGCACCGCTGCGTCGGAGTCATAGACCGGGATGCCGAGCTTCGCGAACATCTTCGCTGTCTCGCTTTTTCCCATGCCGATTGAGCCGGTTAGGCCGATGAGGAAAGGCCGCTCAGCCATCGCTCAAAGCCTTTTCGAGTTCCCGCCGCAGCGCAGAGGTGACTTTGGGCTCGATGCCGTAGAAGGCTTTAAACGCCGGCACAGCCTGATGCATGAGCATGCCGAGCCCATCGATGGTTTTGAGGTTCAAGGCGCGGGCCCGTTTCAGCAAGCCGGTCTCAAGCGGATTGTAGACGATGTCGCACACGGCGGCCGTCCTGGGCAGGGCTTCCAGCGCGAGATCGAGCGATGGCGTATCTTTCATCCCGGCGCCGGTCGTGTTGACCGCAAGTGCAGCGCCACCGGCGACCTTGCGCCAATCCGTCAGCGCCATCGGCACCAGATCGGCGTCGATGGATGACGAGAGGTTTGATACGAGCACGTCCGCGCGATGCCGGTCCCGATTGAGAATATGGATTTCGTTAGCGCCAAGCTCTGCCAAAGCGAGTACCGCGGCGCGCGCAGCGCCACCGGCGCCCAGCAAAATCGCGCGTTTTCCCGCCAGCGATACGCCGGCTTCCCGCAGGCTCGCGGCCAGCCCTGGCGCGTCCGTGTTCAGGCCTTCGATCGCACCATCGCCGTGAAAGACCAACTGGTTCACCGCGCCTGCTACTTTCGCGGTCGCATCGACCCGATGCGCGACGGCGAAAGCGGCCTCCTTATGTGGAACGGTCACGCTCACACCCCGAAAGCCCTCGCGCTGCAGAGCCCCTGTCGCGGTCGAGAAATCTTCGCGCTGTACCGGCAGTGCCACGTAGGAACCGGCGATCCCATATTCCCTCAGCCAGTGGCCATGCAGGCGCGGTGACAGGCTGTGCGACACCGGCCACCCGATCACGCCTGCGAGTTTGGTCTGCCCGTTCATCGCTCCAGTACACCATGGTCGCGCAAAGCGGCCAGAAGCGGCAGCAGTGGCAATCCCAGGATGGAGAAATAATCACCCTCGACACGTTCGAAAAGCTGTGCGCCCATGCCTTCCAGCCGGTAGCAGCCTACGCTGCCCAGAAGCGCATCGCTTTCCGCCGCGAGATAGGACTTGAGAAAATCCTCGCTGAAGTCGCGGACCCACAGCGTCGCGATATCGATATGCCGCCAGACGGACTTGCCGTTGCGCGCCAGGACCAGCGCGCCGATGAGCTGATGCGGTCTGCCGCGCAACCGGCGCAATTGCGCTGCAGCGACGCCCAATGTTTCGGCCTTGCTGAACAGCTCATTGTCCAGCATCAGCACCTGGTCGGCACCGAGGACCAAGTCCTGTGGATACTCTGTGGATACCGAGAGCGCTTTCAAATCCGCGAGCTTCTCCGCGATCGCGTGCCCACCAGCACCCCGCATATCGCGCTTGACCGCATCCTCGTCAATTTGCGCCGGATGAACTGAAAATGGGACGCCGGCGCCGCGAAGAATTTCTGCACGGCTGCGGCTTGCCGACGCCAGAATGAAACTCATGCGTTCTCGACCATGCGTTCGGCGAGCAGATTGATGATCGCCGCCGAGGTTTCCTCGATCGACCGGCGCGAGACATCGAGCGATGGCCATTCGTGCTGTTCGAACAGCTTTCGCGTGGCAGCGATTTCCGCGCGCACGCTCTCGACATCGACGTAGTCGGTATCGCGCTTTTCGCCCATCGTGGAGAGCCGGTTGCGCCGGACCTGGATCAAGCGCTCCGGAGAGGCCCACAGACCGACGATCAATGGTGTCTTTGCGGCAAGAAGCTGGGGTGGAAATGGGATTCCTGGAACCAGCGGCACATTCGCGGCCCTGAGTCCGCGGATCGCAAGATACACACAGGTCGGCGTTTTGGATGTGCGGCTGGCGCCAACGAGAATGACCTCCGCTTCGTTCAACGTCTCCAGCGACTGACCGTCGTCATGCTGGATCGTGTAGTTCAGCGCTTCGATCCGCAACAGATAGCGCTGATCGACTTCATGCTGGCCGCCCGGCCTGTGCGTCTCCGCTGTCCCCAGGAACTGGCGCATCATCGACATCGGCGTTTCCAAGACATCGAGAAGCGGAACTGACACCCGCGCACATTGCGAAACCAG
>CAZCJI010000313.1:0-4053 GCA_964498625.1 uncultured Rhizobium sp. | reverse complement strand
GGCCTGAAAGCGCTCGATCGTGTCGGTGTTGTCTGAGAGCGATGTCGCGCCGTCGATGGTGATCGAATTGTCGTCGAACAGAACGATCAGGCGATTCAATTTGAGATGTCCGGCGAGCGAGATCGCTTCGTGGCTGATGCCTTCCATCAGATCGCCGTCGCTGGCGATGACATAGGTGCGGTGATCGACGAGCGCATCGCCAAAGCGCGCATTCAGATGACGCTCCGCGATCGCCATGCCAACCGCTGTCGCGATGCCCTGGCCGAGGGGACCGGTGGTTGTCTCGATCCCGCCGGCGTGGCCGTACTCCGGATGCCCGGCACAAGGGCTCCCGACTTTTCTAAACGTCTTGAGATCCTCGATCGTCATGTCCGGATAGCCGGTGAGATAGAGAAGCGAATAAAGCAGCATTGAGCCGTGACCGCCCGACAGCACGAATCGGTCGCGGTCGGGCCAGCGCGCATCTGCCGGATCGAATTTCAGGAATTTGGAGAACAGCACGGTCGCCGCATCCGCCATGCCCATCGGCAGTCCCGGATGCCCCGATTTCGCGGCCTCGACGGCGTCCATCGTGAGCGCGCGAATCGCATTGGCGAGGGTGCGAACCCGAATCTGTTCCGGGGTTTGCGGCGGATTTGCTTGCGTGAGGTCCATGAATCGTGTCTCGGTGCCGCGTGAGGTGTCGTTAGCGACCGGCGGGCTGGCCCGTCAAGGGTTTGGAACTTCCCCTCACAGGGTTGGAACCGCCGCGCGTCGACCCGCTTTGGACCCCGGGCCTAAGGTCTTGGCGCGACGCGAACAAAAGGTGCGCGATGGATAAACTGGGAATCGCGGCAGAACGCCTCACCAAAGCATTGAACGCGCTGGAGGAAGGGCTTGTTCCGCTCGATCGCGCGCGTGACGATGCGGCGGATTTGCGCGCGCAGCTTGCCGAGGCGCGCGCGAAGCTCGCGGCGAGCGATCAGGAGCGCGACCGTCTGCTCGCGCGTATCGCGGAACTCGAGGAAGAGCAGCAGGCGTTGACCGAAATCTCGGAAGAAATCGAGACACGGTTGGATGGCGCCATCGGGGAAATTAGAACGGCATTAGGAAAATGAGGGAGTAGGGAATAGTGAGTAGGGAGTAGGCGACGAAATGAACTTTTCTCTACTCCCTATTCCCTACTGACTACTCCCTCCACGCGGAGAAACAGGAATGCCCCTAGTCAATGTCATGGTGAATGCCCGCGCCTACACCATCGCCTGCGACGACGGCGAGGAAGGGCATCTCAAGGAACTCGCCACCCATGTCGATCAGAAGGTGCGCGAACTGGTCGGATCGGTCGGGCAGGTCGGCGATCATAAGCTGATGCTGATGGCGGCGGTGCTGATCACCGACGAGTTCTTCGAAGCGCGTGGCCGTGCAGACGGTCATACGAAGAAAACGAAAGAGATTGCCGGCGCGCAGGCGGAGTTCGAAGTGCGCATTGCCGCAACGGAGAAGCGCGCGGCGCATGCCGTCGAGGCGGCTGAGAAACGTGCCGCGGAGGTCGAAGCGAAGGCCGCGCGCGCTATCGCGGAAGCCGAGAAGCGCACCGCGCAGGCGATTGCCGACGCGGAGAAACGTATCGCCGATGTCGAAGCGCGTATTCTCGAAGCGATGAGCGACGCCGAAGGCAAAGGCGCGCGGGCGTCCGAAGAGGCGGAACATCTCGCGGCGCTCGAACTCGATGAAGCCGCGTCTCGCCTCGAACGGCTGGTGGCGCGTCTCAAGGTAGCGTAAGCGTCAGCTGCACCGCTGCGTGGCGCACATCGTCATATAGACCGTGACCAGAGCCGCCGGTCCGAGTGCAATCGGCGCGCTGACCAGAAACAACAGCGCCCTTCTGCCGTAGAGGACCGCGCCGGCCGCGAATACGCCGAGCCAGAGGAACGCGATCTCGAACCATTGGTTCAGATAGCCGTTGCCGCTGCTCATCATCCGCCACACTGCGAACGCCGCGACACCGAGCGAGAGCGCGAACAGAGTTTTGAACAGAGGCTGTTCCGCGGCCTTCCGTGCGATCATTCTAAACGGCTTCCACCTCGCCGCCGGACGCCGCCCAGTCCTTGAAGGCGCCCATGTTGTAGACGCGTTCGTAGCCCATGTCCTTCAGCACCTTTCCGCTCAGCGCCGAACGCCCGCCGGACGCGCAATAGAGAATGACGGTCTTATCCTTGGCGAATGCGGGATCGTGATAGGGCACGGACGGATCGGCGCGGAACTCGATCATGCCGCGCGAGACATTGACCGCGCCTTTGACCTTGCCGCTCGCCGCGACTTCCGGTGCGTCGCGCACATCGACGACGAGCACATCGCCTTTCGCGATCATCGCCTTCGCGTCGTCCGGCGAAATCTTGGGAACCGCGGCGTTGGCGGCTTCGAGCATCTCTTTGACGCTGATGGGCATGGCATTTCTCCGGATGGCGCGCCCGTTTATAGCAACCATGAGACAGGGAGTCGTTGCAGTTAATCGCCCACGCGCCTACGTTAGGGGCGGACGGGTACTGTGCCTCGCGTCAGGATAGCGATGCCCAGGGGCCTTAATGGTACTCACCGGGAGCTGTCCCTGGCCTGGATCGTGGTCCGGGTCACATGGCGCCCACCTGCACTTGCAGGCCCGTGAGGATCCAACTCCAACGGTGTGCTTGGTCCCGTCCACTTATTCCTTTTTATAGATGTAATCGTAACGCGGCTTCCAGTGCCGTCCATAGTCGCTGGACACGGTTCCGATCTGCTCGACCGAACCGTCGGGGAGCGCGTGATAGACCATCTTCCGCAGTGTGTTGTTGGCGCCCGGCGCTTCCATCACCATGTCGCCGTCTTCAAGTCCGCCGCTGAACCATTCCACATTGCCGTTGGTATCGATGTACATCTGATGCCATTTGCCGTCGTCGCGGCTGTAGCTGCTGTAGCTCGTTCCGGAATAGGGGCCGTTCGGATCGCCTGGCTCTTCGTAGTGTTCGCCGATGCCGCACCCACCCATCACGCTTTCGATGCGACTGGTGGAAGATTTTTTGCCGATGTCCTTTTCGTAGACATTCCACTGGCCGATCCAAAAATCGAGCTGATGGAATTCAGCCGCAGCGCAAGGTGGCTCCTTTGCGGGTGCCATTGGTGCCGACGCAGCTGCCACCACGGCGAAGATGATCGCGAGATTGGGCATAACCGTCCCCTTTTTACGTGCAAACCTTAGCGCGGACGCGCGAGCAAGATTCTCACAAGGGCGTTATAGCAGGCCGGTCTTGCGCGGCGCGCATGCACGAAGTCCAATCTGGCCATGACCGACGAAAAGCCGTCACTTCGCGAATCGGCCAAAGCGCGCCGTGCCGTGCTCGCGCGCGGCTGTCCGGACTTCGCGGAACGCGTCGCGCGGTTTGCCGGCGATCTGGCGATTGCGGAGGGTGCTGTTGTCTCGTTCTATTGGCCGATGGGAGACGAAGCAGATCCGCGCACGCTCGCGAACGCGCTGGCTGCGCGCGGTCACACGCTCGCGCTGCCGGTCGTCGTCGCGAAAAAATCGCCACTGCATTTTCGGGATTGGCGCGACGGCGATCCGTTGATCGTTCACGCCTTCGGCATGCACGAACCCGGCGAACGTGCGCGCGCGGTGACGCCCGATGTTCTGCTCGTTCCGCTGCTTGCCTTCGACGCGCGTGGAACGCGGCTCGGCTATGGCGGCGGGTTCTACGACCGCGCGCTGCACGCGCTCGAGACAAAACGCGCCATCGGTGTCGCGTATACGGGGCAGGAAGTCGAAACGCTGCCTTGCCAGCCGCACGACCATCCGCTCGATGCCGTGATCACCGAGAAAGGTGTCCGACACTTCACCTAGGCGTGCTGTTTTTCACGATTGCGAAAGCGTAGGATCACGCACCGCTTCTGGAGATCTCCCAATGCGTTTCGCCATGCCCTTGTTTGCCTGCGCCGCGATCCTTCTGGCGGCGGCGTCCGCGCAAGCCGACGAGTCTGCAAAACAGTTCCTGCAGGTCGACGCCAGCGATGACGGCCAGCCACTCGCGGAAACCAAGATCG
>CAZCJI010000312.1:0-4066 GCA_964498625.1 uncultured Rhizobium sp. | reverse complement strand
CATGCCCTTCATCGGCCGGTGCGCGAGCATGCCATTGGTGAAGGTGAAAGAACCGCCGGGCGGAAGTTTGATCGCGCCATGCTTCGCCACCGCGACCGCGCCCCAGAATCGCGTGTTGAACCGGTTTGCCGCCTGCTTCAGGTCGAGATCGCTCAACAGACCCATGCTGAGGACATCGGTATCGCCCGCGGTAAACGCGATGTGATCGAAGCCTGTGTGTTCCTTGAAGAACGCGGCGATGTTCGCTTCTTCGCTTACGTCGAGAACCGCGCCGGTTGCGCCGATGCTCTTCGCTTTCTCGGCGATCTTCCCGGCATTGCGCGAGGCGATCATGACCTTCGCGCCTTCTTCCACAGCACCCTTGGCGATGCCGAAACCGATGCCCGATCCGCCGCCGATGACGAGGACGTGTTTGTCTTTGAGCTTCATGGCGTGCTCCTCAATGCTTCGCTTGGGCTGCGATACCGTTCAATTCCGCGAGCGCATCGGGCGGCAGCGTCAAAGCCACGGCAGCCAGATTCTCGCGTAGATGTACGCGCGAAGACGTGCCGGGGATCAGCAGGATGTTGGGCGCGCGCTGCAGCAGCCACGCCTGCGCCACTTGCAACGGCGTCGCGGCGAGCCTGGTCGCGACCTCCGACAGGGTCGACGTCTGCAAGGGAAAGAATCCGCCAAGCGGGAAGAACGGCACAAACGCAATGCCGGCGGCCGCAAGTTCGTCCACCAGCGGATCGTCGTTGCGGTTGGCCACATTGTAGAAGTTCTGCACGCAAACCACCGGCACGATGCTGCGCGCCTCCGCGACCTGATTGGATGTCACATTGCTCAGGCCGATGTGTTTGATGAGCCCCTTGCGCTGCAGCTTCGCCATGATCTCGACCTTGTCCGCGATCGAGCCCTCCTTCGGTGCATGCACGTCGCCCATGATGCGCAGGTTGACGATGTCCAGCGCCTCAATGCCGAGATGGCGCAGATTGTCATGCACCGCGCTTTCCAGTTCTTCCGGCGAGAACGCCGGATTCCACGATGCGTCCGCGCCGCGCTTCGCGCCGAGCTTGGAGACGATCACAAGATTCTTCGGATAGGGATGCAGCGCTTCGCGGATCAGTTCGTTGACGACATAGGGGCCGTAGAAATCGCTGGTGTCGATGTGATCGACGCCGCTGGCGATCGCTTCGCGGAGCACCGCGACCGCCTCGTCATGATCCCTGGGTGGCCCGAACACGCCGGGACCGGCCAGTTGCATCGCACCATAGCCCATGCGGCGAACGGTCAACGCCGTGCCGGGAAAGGTGAACGTTCCGCCAAGGGACTGGGTCATTGTCTGCCTTCTTTCGTCTGGGCTGTTAGCGGTTCGCGATATGCCTCCACGCGTGGGCGGCGCTGGTGCATACTGGAATCGCATCCTGTAAGATCACTCTAACACGAATACTCTCGCGAGAGCAATATGTCCTCCATCCGGCTTTTCATCCTGTCGACCTTTGCGGATTTCGGCCCGATGCACGGCCATATGGTGCGCGCGCTCGCGGAGAAGATGAAAGTTCCGCTATGGACCGACATTTCGGTCGGCGCGGTGTATGGCGCGATGAAGCGGCTGGCGGGCGAGGGGCTGCTCCGCGAACAGCGCAGCGAACGCGAAGGCAACCGTCCGACGCGACAGATTTATGAAATCACCGACGAGGGCCGCCGCGTGCTCGATCAATTGCGCCGCGAAGGTCTCAGCGAAGTGTGGCTGAAACCCGATCCCTTCGATCTCGCGCTGACGCGCATGGATGCGAAGACGCAAAAGCAGTTTCCCGCGATCATCGCCGAGCGGCTGAAGAACGTGCGCGCGGTGATCGCGGAACGCAAACGCATGAGCGAGGAAATCCGCGCCCATGTGGGGCCTTCCAAGCAATGGGCCATGCGCCACGGCGATTATCGCTTGGAGGCGGAGATCGCCTATCTCACCGATCTGCTGAAGGACGCAAAGGCCATCGTCTCCGAGGATCGCGTGGCGCAGATCAAGAAGATGAAACTGCGCTAGGCCAATACCCGCGCCGTCATCACGGTTGAATTGGCCGCGCAGCGCGCCATGTTTCGTGCATCGCAATTCACAAAAAGGAATTCTCCCATGGAATATCGGCTTCTGGGACGGTCGGGATTTTCAGTGCCCGTGCTCAGCTTCGGCACCGGCACATTCGGCGGCAAAGGCGGCCTTCAGGGCTGGGGATCGACACAGGCGGACGAAGCGACGCGTATCGTCGATGTCTGTCTCGAGCACGGCCTCACCATGTTCGACAGCGCCGACATCTATTCCGGCGGCGCGTCGGAGGAAGTGCTGGGCGCCGCGATCAAGGGCCGCCGCGACAAGGTTCTGATCTCCACCAAGGCGACCTTCCGCGCCGGCACGGATCCGAACGATGTCGGCTCATCGCGCTTTCATCTGACGCGCGCGGTCGAAGCCGCGTTGAAGCGCCTCGGTACCGATCACATCGATCTGTTCCAGCTGCATGGCTACGACGCGAAGACGCCGCCGGAGGAAGTTCTCTCCACGCTCGACACGCTCATCCGCGCCGGCAAGATCGGCTATATCGGCGTCTCGAACTTCTCGGGTTGGCACCTGATGAAGGCGCTCGCCACCGCTGACCGCTACGGTCTGCCGCGCTTCGTTGCCAACCAGACCTATTATTCGCTGATCGGGCGCGACTATGAGTGGGAGCTGATGCCGCTGGGCCTCGATCAGGGTGTCGGCGCGGTGGTATGGTCGCCGCTCGGCTGGGGACGCTTGACCGGCAAGATCCGCCGCGGCACGCCGTTGCCCGAAATCAGCCGCCTGCACACGACCGCGGATTTCGGACCGCCGGTCGACAACGAATATCTCTACACGGTCGTCGATGCGCTGGACGCGATCGCGAAGGAAACCGGCAAGACCGTTCCGCAGATCGCACTCAACTGGCTGCTGCAACGCCCGACGGTGTCGACGGTCGTCATCGGCGCGCGCGACGAAAAGCAGCTGAAGGACAATCTCGGCGCCATCGGCTGGAATCTCACGCCGGAGCAGGTGAAGAAACTCGACAAGGCGAGCGCGACCACGCCGGCCTATCCCTATTGGCATCAGAAGCAGTTCAAGGAGCGAAACCCGTTCCCGACCCGGGTGTGACTAGAGAGTGACCATGGTCGCTGTCCCGCGCTTGGCGGACGACAGAACATCGACGAGACGCGGGACCAGCGGCCGAAGGTCAGCGAGACGATTGCTTTTGGCGCACAACACGACCACAGCAAGCCGTCCTGTTAGGTTTTGCTGATAGGACAGGTTGCGATCCACGGTGAGGAAAATGTCGAATTGTTCCGACGCGAGCGCGAGGAGTGCGCCGTTCTTGATGGCCGACCAGCCCATCTGTCGTGCGGTTCTGACGTCGTGGCCGGGGATGTCACGTGCCAGCCGTCCATCGATACATTCGTCCAGAAAGATTCTCACGAAACGGTTTCGATGAGCCGGTCTTTTGCGTCTTCCAGGAATGCGATGACCTGTTCGCGCGTCACCGACGGAAAACCCTCCAGGAAGTCGCCGAGGGAATCGCCTGCCTCGATGTAGTCGAGCAGCGTTTGAACGGGAACACGGGTTCCTGCGAAAACAGCTGTTCCCCCCATGACATCGGAATTCACACTGACCGCTGATTGTCTCATGGCGTCAAGACTACGCTTGGCGGGACTACCCTGCAATGTGGCTTCATCTGGGGCGGCGTTTCCCGTCGCGGACAGGCCGGCGCAAAAAAAAGCGCGCCGGTTTGAAGCCGGCGCGCTTTGCCCGTTCGCGTTCGATCAGTTCCCGAAACGCACCGCCGACGACGTGCCGGTCACGTCGGCCTGCAGGTTGCCGCCGAGGTCGTAGATCTTCTGCTCGTTGGTGCCGGTATAGGAGTTGCCGTCCTTTGCGAGCTTGTCGGTCTCGGTTTCGGTGAAATAGCCCGACACCGTTCCATCGGTGTAGAGCCAGCCGACGTGATCGCGCGAGAACGTCTTCTTGCCCGAATACGTCCACTCGCCCATGCAGAGATTGCCGCCGGAGACAGGAAGGTCGATG
>CAZCJI010000311.1:0-4077 GCA_964498625.1 uncultured Rhizobium sp. | reverse complement strand
CGCGGTGATGTGGGCCGATTGGTGGGGCTTCAAGATGGAAGCCTATGACGGCATCGAAGAGAACATCGCGATGGTCGATCACGCCGGCGCGTGCGCAATGATCCACTCCGACGATCCGATCGGAATCCAGCGCCTAAACCAGGAAGTCGCGATTGCGATGGCCGCGGGACGGCGCATGGGCTATCCGATCACGCGCGCGCATGCGGTGGCATGGATGACCCGCAATCCGGCGAAGGCACTCGGCATCCTCGATAAGACCGGCACACTCGAAAGCGGCAAGATGGCCGATGTCGTCGTTTGGGATGGCGATCCGTTCAGCGTCTACACCCATGCAGAGAAAGTGTTCATCGACGGCGCGCTGCTCTACGACCGCGATAATCCAAAGCTCAGCCCGCGCAGCGATTTCGAACTCGGCCAGGAAGACAACAGCCACACCGGAGGAGCAGGACAATGACAGGATTGATCTCCTCTTCCCTCTTGTCATCGCCCGCTTCATGCGGGCGACCTAATTTCTTCGGAAGGAAAAAATGGGTTGCCCGGACAAGCCGGGCAATGACGGTCATTTGTGTAGTCATGGGATTCGGCCCCGCCGCCGCACAGCCAAACCAAAAGCCGACCATGCACTACGAGATTCTCGTCAGCCAATCGCCACCCACACTCATCAAACATGGGCACGTTTATTCGCTCGGCGCGGCGGGAACGATTACCGACGCCGATGTGC
Source organism: uncultured Rhizobium sp. (assembly GCA_964498625.1). Lineage (GTDB taxonomy): Bacteria > Pseudomonadota > Alphaproteobacteria > Micropepsales > Micropepsaceae > Rhizomicrobium. Next base: position 3,356 of record CAZCJI010000311.1, on the reverse strand, counting down.
TGATCCAGAACGGCAAGATCGTACAAGTCGGTGCAAACCTCACGGCGCCGCCCGGCGCCAAAATCATCGATGCGCACGGCAAGCCGGTCACACCGGGCCTGATGGCATCGGCGACGCAGCTTGGCATCACCGAAGTGGATCTTGTTGCCGAAACCAACGATTCCGGCCCTGGCCTCGATTACAGCCGGTTCGACGCCGACGGTTACACGGCCGGCGCAAAGGCAAACGAGCGCGTCGCATCCGCCGCGTTCGATGTGTCGGATGCGGTCAATCCGAACTCTTCGCTTATTCCCGTGGCGCGCATTGCGGGCGTGACGCGTTCGCTGACATCGCCATCGCTCGGCGACGGATTGTTCCGCGGTCAGGCGGCGGTCATCAATCTCGGCAATGAACCGAATCTGACCGACAAGACCAAAGCCGGCATGGTGGTGGATCTCTCGAGCGGCGATGCGCAGACCAGCCGCCCGATGCTGTGGGCGCAACTGCGCGAGACGCTCGACGACGCGCGCGAATACTGGGCCGACCGCGCGGGCTATCACCGCCCGGGCGGCGCGCGCGACCAGCGCAGCAACCGGATCGATCTCGATGCACTGGAGCCCGTGATCCACGGGCGCGAGCCGCTGATCGTCAATGTCGATCGGGCCTCCGATATCCACGCGCTGCTGCAATATTGCCAGGCGAACAAACTGAAGCTGATCGTCCTTGGCGGCCAGGAAGCGTGGAAGGACGCCGGTGAGCTTGCGGCCGCGCACGTTCCGGTCATCATCGACAGTGAACAGAACCTGCCCGGCAGCTTCTCCGGCCTTGGCGGCACGCTCAAGAACGCTGCAAGGCTGGACGCCGCCGGCGTGACCGTTGTGTTCCAGCCGCAAGGGGGCACCGCGCATTACGCGCGCACGATCACGCAGATCGCCGGCAATGCCGTCGCCAACGGGATGAAGTGGGATCATGCGCTGGCCGCGATCACAAAAAATCCGGCGCAGGTCTGGGGCATCGATAGCAGTTACGGCACGCTCGAACAGGGCAAGGACGCCGATGTCGTGATCTGGGACGGCGATCCGCTGGAGGTGACCAGCGCGCCGATTGCCGTGTTCATCAAAGGCGCGCAGATGCCGATGACCTCGCGCCAGACCGAGCTGCGTGACCGTTATCGCGATCTCGCGAAGAAGAACCCGCCCTTCGGATATCGCTGATGAAAAAACTGCTCGGGGCGTTCTGTTTTCTTCTTTTCGCTCTTCCAGCGCTTGCGGATGACAAAGCGCCGGTCGTCTACGCGCAGATTCCGGCGCACCCTGCGCTTTGGACCGTGCACGGTCCGAAAGGCACGGCCTATCTCTTCGGCTCGATCCATATCCTGCCGCCCAATATCGACTGGCACACCAAGGAAATCGATGCGGCGCTCGCGAAATCCGACGTGATGGTCTTCGAGATCGCATTCGACGACAAGCTGCAGGCCGATCTCCAGGCTTCGATCAAATCGCGCGGCATGCTGCCCGAGGGCCAGCATCTGCGCGATCTGCTTTCGCCCGAAGCCAAGGGCGAGTTCGACACCGAGCTTGCGCACCTCTCGCTGCCGTCTGCCACGGTTGACCAAATGCGGCCCTGGCTCGCGGCGATGATGTTCGAAGTCGCGGAGATGCGGAAGAAACATTACGACTCCACGTCGGGCGTCGAGATGAACCTCAGGAGCAGCGACGGCATCGACAAACGGCCGGTCGTCGGACTCGAAACCATCGACCAGCAGCTCGCGATGATTGCGCCGAGCGACCCCAAGGTGGAACTCGAAGCCTTCGAGGCGGCGCTCAAGAGTTCTGCCACGGAAGGCCCCGACGACGATATCGGTCCGATGCTGGACGCCTGGATGAACGCCAAAGTCGCGCGGCTCGACACCTTGATGAACAAGGCGTTCCAGAACTATCCCGCGGCCCGCAAAGCGCTGCTTGACGACCGCAACGCCGCCTGGGTCAAAAAGATTTCGGCGCTGCTCGACGAACCCAAGACCTATTTCATCACCGTCGGAGCCGGCCATCTCGCCGGGCCGCGCGGCGTGCCGGCGCTTTTGCGCACCCAGGGATTTCGCGTTGAAGGACCTTAGGGCTTGGAACCCTTTGTCAGCCCGAGCACGCAAAGTGGGTCCACGATGATGACCTTCGCCGTCCGGCCCGTCGTCACGTCTTCCGGTATTGCGCGCAACGTTGAGCAGGGCGCTGTCAGGGGCGTGTTCCGGCGAGCGATGGACGCTGACCACGTTCCCGCGTCCACGGCATGCTCTTTCACGAATCCGGGATAGGCATCGCCAGACTTTGCACGCGGCCGGGGCGTTGCAGAAGACGCGCATTGACTGCGCTCCTCCGGACTGAGATTGGTGATGTTTTCCGGCGCGCATCGAAGCAAGGACAACCCAAGCCCCTTAACCTGCGGACTCGGCGCAGTGCTCTCTCTCGGTGACGTCGCCAGCACTCGCGGTATTGGAATTGGGGCCTGTAGCGGGCGTGAAGACGTCAGGGGTACCGCAGACAGGTTCTCGCGAGGTTCACGCTTGGGCGCGAAAATAAAGAATATCTCCTGTGGAGATGCGCGCTGGCCGATGATCCTTGGCATGCCGAACAGGATAAGTGTTGCTATCAGCAGATGGACGAGCAACACGCCGCCGATCGCGACGAGACGGCCGCCATCGTCCGGCATCGCCTGGATGTGTTGGACCCGAAACAAATAGGGTCATCCTCGTAATCAGGTCCTCGCAGCCACGAACCTAAGCCGAAACGCACAGATAAAGACATAAAGATTTCTTTATATCCTCCTTGCCGCCCCCTGCCCGCGCTGCTATACCCCGCGCGCCATCAGCAGGATCCGATTCATGACCGCCGCCCACGACTACATCGTCGCCGACATCAAGCTTGCCGATTTCGGCCGCAAGGAAATCTCCATCGCCGAAACCGAGATGCCCGGCCTGATGGCCACGCGCGAGGAATATGGCGTGTCGAAGCCGCTGAAGGGCGCGCGCATCGCAGGCTCCCTGCACATGACGATCCAGACCGCGGTGCTGATCGAGACGCTGAAGGAACTCGGCGCCGATGTGCGCTGGGTGTCGTGCAACATCTATTCGACGCAGGACCACGCCGCCGCCGCGATCGCCGCGGCCGGCACGCCGGTCTTCGCGGTCAAGGGTGAGAGCCTGAAGGACTACTGGGACTATACCGCGCGCCTGTTCGACTGGCACGGTGGCGGATATCCGAACATGATCCTCGACGATGGCGGCGACGCGACGATGCTCGTCCATCATGGGTTACGTGCCGAGAAAGGCGACACCGCGTTCCTCGACAAGCCGGAGAACGAGGAAGAGGAAGTCTTCTACG
>CAZCJI010000310.1:0-4102 GCA_964498625.1 uncultured Rhizobium sp. | reverse complement strand
GCCGCCTTGGCGCGAGCGCGGACTGGTCGCGCGAACGCTTCACGATGGACGAGGGCCTTTCGCGCGCGGTGCTGAAGGTCTTCGTCGAACTCTACAAGCAGGGGCTGATCTACAAGGACAAGCGCCTGGTCAACTGGGACCCGCGCCTGCAGACCGCAGTCTCCGACCTCGAAGTCGAGAGCATCGAGATGAAGGGGCATCTCTGGTACCTCAAATATCCTATCGAAGGGCAGGCTGGCCGTTTCATCGTCGTCGCGACGACACGACCCGAAACGATGCTTGGCGACACGGCCGTGGCCGTGCATCCCGATGACGCACGCTACAAGGATCTGATCGGCAAGAGCGTGGTGTTGCCGCTCGCGAACCGGCCGATCCCGATCGTCGCCGACGAGCATTCCGATCCGGAGAAGGGCACCGGTGCGGTCAAGATCACGCCGGGCCATGACTTCAACGACTTCGAGGTTGGCAAGCGTCACAACCTTCCGCTCATCAACATTCTCAACAAGGACGGCACGCTGAACGACAGCGTGCCGGAAGCCTATCGCGGCCTCGACCGTTTCGAAGCGCGCAAGCGCATCGTCGCCGATCTCGAGGCAATGGAACTGCTCGACAAGATCGAACCCATCACCCATGCCGTGCCACACGACGAAAAGACCAAGACCGTCGTGCTCGAACCGTTCATGACGGAGCAGTGGTATCTCAACGTTGAGCCGCTTGCCGCGAAGGCCATCAAAGCGGTTGAGGAGAAAAAGACGGAGATTTTTCCCAAGCAATGGGAAGATGTCTATTTCCGCTGGATGCGCAATATCCATCCCTGGTGCATTTCGCGGCAGCTGTGGTGGGGGCATCGAATTCCAGCTTGGTACGGACCGCGGGTCGTTGGTGATCCGTTATTTGGACAAAGCCCGAAAGAGTTTGTTGCGCTATCTGCTGGCGATGTTTCAGATCAGGCGAAGGCATATTATGGTAGTCATGTTGACATCGCATTTACCGATGAGAATCTTTGGGCACACCACGGAGCAGAACGACGCTCATCTAATGAGTTAACGGCGGTCCAGCTTTATCGCGACCCCGACGTGCTCGACACATGGTTCTCATCGGCGCTTTGGCCGTTCTCGACGCTAGGTTGGCCCGATGAGACGAAGGAGCTGAAGCGCTACTACCCGACCTCCGTTCTTGTGACGGCGTTCGACATCATCTTCTTCTGGGTCGCTCGCATGATGATGATGGGCATCCATTTCATGGACGACGTGCCGTTTCATCGTGTCTTCATTCACACCCGCGTGCTCGACGAGAAGGGTGCGAAAATGTCCAAGACGAAGGGCAATGTGGTCGATCCGCTCGATCTGGTCGATGCCTATGGCGCGGACGCCTTGCGCTTCACGCTGGCACTGGCCGCCGGCACCGGTCGCGACATGCGCATCGGGCCGTCGCGTGTGGAGATCAACCGCAACTTCGCGACCAAGCTCTGGAACGCGGCGCGCTTCTGCGAAATGAATGGCTGCGAGACGCGCAAGAGCTTCGATCCCGCGAGGGTCGAGCACACGGTCAACCGCTGGATCGTCGCCGAATGCGCGCGCACGGCGGCCGAGGTGACCGCGAACATCGAAGAGTTGCATTTCAACGAGGCCTCGGGCGCGATCTACCGGTTCGTCTGGGACGTTTATTGCGACTGGTATCTCGAACTCATCAAACCGCTGCTCAATGGCATGGACGAGGGCGCGAAGGCGGAGGCGCGCATGACCGCCGCCTGGACACGCGACCAGATCTTCAAGCTTTTGCATCCGTTCATGCCATTTATTACAGAGGAATTGTGGGCACGCACCGCGGAGCATGCCGATGCGCGCGACAGCCTGCTGATCGAAGCGCCTTGGCCGGAACTTGCATCGCTTCCGAAGAACGAGGCTTCCAGCGCCGAGATGCGCTGGATCATCGAACTCGTCATGGGCGTGCGCTCGATCCGCGCCGAGATGAATGTGCCGCCTTCGGCGAAGATCGCGCTGGTGCTGAAAGATGCGAGTGCCGAATCAAAGGATCGCCTCGACCGAAACCTCGGTGTGGTCATGACGCTCGCCCGGCTTGTCGGCGCACACGCTGCCGAAACGCTCCCGCAAGGCTCCGCGCAATTCGTGCTCGGCGAAGCAACAGTCGCGCTGCCGTTGGGCGACGTGATCGATTTCGCCAAGGAGCGTGCGCGCCTCGAAAAAGAGCTGAAGAAGGCCGAGGAAGAGATCGCCCGCTTTAACGCCAAACTCGGCAACGAACAGTTCGTCGCCAAGGCGCCGGAGGACGTTCTCACCGAGCAGCGCGAGAAACTGGCGGAAGCGACCGCGCTGGCGTCGCGCCTCAAGGAGGCGGTTGCGCGGCTGGCCTGAAGGAACTTTCCGGCGCCAAAGCGGTTTTCTCATCGGTCTCAGAAATCGCAGGAGTTCCAAATGCTCGCCAAAGCCTTTGCTGTTTCGATGATCGCGCTCTGCGCCATTTCAACCGCTGCCGATGCCGGTTGCGAAGGCCGCAAGACGACCGGCACCGTAGTCGGCGCTGGCGCGGGTGGTGTCCTCGGCAATGTCATCACGCATGGCAGCGTGATCGGCACCGTCGGTGGCGCGGTTGTCGGCGGCATCGCCGGTCATTCCATCGCGAGAAGCAACTGCGCCTATCATCGGCACTATTCGTATCGTAACGGCCGCCGCGGCTACTACGGCCGTGACAACCGCTGGCATTATCTGTGAAGCCACTGCGGTCCGATTCACCGCGCCGTGAAGATCGCGGGTGGCTATGGGCGAGTGCCACTCTCCTAATCTATTCTGGCTCACACAGACCGTACAATTTGGGCCGGAAATGTTCTTTCCGGGCCCTCCCACCTTCGCGTTAAGCGCCTTCCTTACCGCGACAGATTGGTGACGCTCCCGTCAGTCATGGTATAAAAGCGCAGCGGCTGGAGGTGAGGCATGTCTGTCAAACTCAAGGTGAACGGCGTCGAGCACGACCTCGACATCGAAGACGAAGCGCCACTCCTCTGGGTCATCCGTGACGAGATCGGCCTTACCGGCACGAAGTTCGGCTGCGGCATCGCGCAATGCGGCGCCTGTACCGTTCACGTGAATGGTGAAGCGCAGCGCAGCTGCGTCACGCCGGTCGGCTCGGTGCAAGGCGCGGAAATCACCACCATCGAGGGGCTGAGCGCAAAAGGCCTGACGCCCGTGCAGCAAGCCTGGATCGACCACCAGGTGCCGCAATGCGGTTATTGCCAGTCGGGCATGCTGATGGCGGTGAGCGCGCTGCTTGCGAAGAATCCGCATCCTAGCGACGACGATCTTGCGGCCGCGATCACAAACATCTGCCGCTGCGGCACCTACCCACGCATCCGCGCCGCTGTGCAGGCGCTCGCGAAAGCGGAGGGCTGAACCATGCCCACCCGCAGAACAGTTCTTCTCGGTGTCGGTGGCACCGCTGGCGCGCTCATCGTCGGCTACGCGCTCTGGCCGAATGGACGCATCGCTGCCGCCAATCGCATCGATGGCGCGGCAGACGATAAGTTCGTCACAAACTGGATCAAGATCGCCAATGACGACACGATCACGGTCGTCATTCCGCATTGCGAGATGGGTACGGGCACATTCACCTCGCTGTCGCAGATGGCAGCGGATGAGCTCGACTCCGACTGGAGCAGGATCCGCGCGGAGCAGGCGCCGCCGGAAGCCGTCTTTGCCAACGGCGCGATGATCGAAGGGTTCGCGCTCGACGGCAAAACGGTTCCGCCATTTCTCACCGGCATAGCCGCAAATACGTTCCGCTTCATGGCAGCGAACTTGCCGATCCCAGGCGTTGGCTATGTGCCGCAGATCACCGGCGGTTCGGCCGCGATCCGCTTTACCGGCATGAATGCAATCCGCGTCGCCGCCGCCGCCGCGCGCGAGATGCTGGTAAAGGCTGCAGCTGTGCGCTGGAACGTGTCAGTCGATGCGTGTGCCACGAAATCCAACCGCGTGATCCTCACGACATCAGGGAAGAGCTTCGGCTACGGCGAGCTGGCGGCAGAGGCCGCGAATTACGATCCTTCGTCGCGCCCGCGCCTGAAGGACAAAGCGCACTATGCCTA
>CAZCJI010000309.1:0-4102 GCA_964498625.1 uncultured Rhizobium sp. | reverse complement strand
GTGACGATTCCCGGCGAAGCGATGAGCCTCGGCGCCGGCGAACTTTACGATCGCTCGCGTGCCGCGGGCATCGATGCGGCGCCGGCCGAGGATGTCGAAGACGCGATGCTGCAGATCTCCGCCTGGACCCGCGCGCATCCCAAGGAACCGCCGCCGCGCATTCTCATCTGCGGATCGCTCTATCTCGCCGGCACGGTGCTGAGCGAGAATTCGTAGGTTTTTGTATGGTGGCGGAAGAAAACCTGACCGGCGTTTGGCACGGGCTTTATACTTATCCCATCGCAAAAGCGCGGGTGTTGTTCGATGCTACGCTGCTCGAAAGCGGCAAATGGCTTTCGGGATCTACCCATGAGATCAGCACTGTCGGGCCATCAAAGGGCCATCTTATCTATGCGACACTTCTTGGTGAGCGCGTGGGCAGTCGCGTTGTCTTCACTAAGACCTATGATGGCACGGCGCCCGGTTACACCATTGTAGAATATGAGGGCGCTCTTAGCGAAGATTGCACCGAAATCGAGGGGCGCTGGGCAATCAGAAGCAATTGGTCCGGAAAGTTTTTGATGATCCGCTCGACGGGTAAAGAACAAGCGGTAGAACACAAGGTCTTCGAACGAATCTGAGAGATCAGGCTTTCTTTCCCTGCATCACGCTTGCCACCAGCGCTGGCACCGCGATCAGCGAGAGCAGGAAATAGGCGTGGTACCAGATCGGGAATTTGCTCCAGATCGTGTAGTGGACGGGAATGAAGAACGCGAGCATCAGAATCCCGAACGCCCAGGACACCGCGCGTGACGCGGGAGCCACGCCGACCGCGATCATGGCGGCGATGATCAGTGCGACGGTGCTTTCCGCCAGCCGCGCGAGCATCATCGGCAGCGTGAAGTTCATCGCCGCGAATACGCTGGCGTAGTCCGGCCAGAAATGGCGCATCGTCCTGTCGATCAAGGTGATGAGGATCACCCAGGCCACGACGCCCGCGGCCACGCCCGCAACAGTTCTGACCATGAATGCCCCCTTCAAACCCGGCGCGATCATGCGCCGGGAATCACCTGTCGGATTGTACAGAATTCTGGCCCGGCCCTCTGCGAGGGTTTACGAAAATAAATATGAATAAAGTCCTTGAATAAGAATATAGGCAATACCATCTCTGGGTTTTCTGGACTGGAGATGACCATGGAAAACCTGCTCGAAGACGATATCCCGGATTTCAACGAATCTGAAGAAGACACTGATATTATTGAAGAAACTCCGCAGGCGGCTGTTGTGCCGCCGGTACCGGATCCCGAGCTGGTGCGCAGAGCCGAGGAAAAGGAGCGCAAACGCCGGCAGATCGAGGCGGCCGACGACCAGATCCGCGAGGCTTCCGCAGCGTAGCGATGTGCTGGATGATGCCGAAACCGAACTGACGGCGGTGATCGCCGAGTGCCGCTATTTCATGCGCGAAATGGCGTTCGAATCCGCGCGGATGACGCCGATTGCCAGCGACCGGCTCCGATTCATCGAGAGCGCGCGGAGTTTGGCGGAAGTCAGCGCCAAGGTTGGCCACAGCGTTGCGACTGTGCGCAATCCGGCGCTTGGCGAACCGGACGAGAAGAAGAGACGCGCAAAGCGGTGAAAACCGCGCTTATACCGTGACAGCAAGTGCGGTTGCATTGCCCTTTTCTGCGCTTTCAGCCTAGCGCTGCTTCTGGGGCTGCTCCCAGCCGGACCGGCGCAGGCGTCAGTCGGCGCTTCCGAGTGCCATTGGGCGTGGGTCCAATCTGATCTGCTTGGCCGGTACGTTCACATAGGGGCGGAAGCCGACTTCCATAGCTTTCCCGCCGGGTGCTCCGGGAACGTCGATGATATTGCCAGCGCGGAAAGCAAATCCGGTCTTATGCGGAATTTTGGACTCCGCAAAGGTGTAGCGGATGCATCCGTACAGCCACAGCGCAAAGCCTCTGCCAGCGCCAACTCCGCTGGAGTATTTCTCCATGTCTTTGGGCTGGAGCGCCAACCCAGTCTCGTCAAACGAGACAGTATCATTGGGGAATACGGTAGCGGCGTAACCGGTGTTATCGATCAATTGAGGCTTCGTTGGGTAACTGTCCAAGGTCGCACACAGTTTCTCTTCGTATTCGCGCAAATTTTCAATTTTCTGCGCGTATCCATAGAGAGTCCACGCTCCGACGCGCACGTTGAAAGCTGGCGATCTCCCGACATTGCGAACAACTATGTGGAGCCCCAAGAAACCTGGGAAGCCATGGCGCGGGAAAAACAAACCATCGGGGACAAAAGCATTCTGAGAAATACTCGGCGCGACTTCATCCGGTTTCATCCATGCTCGATTGGTTTGCAAGAATGCTTTGCGGTTATCTTCGTTGGCTTCCTTCATGGCACGAAGCTGACCATTGAAAACCAAAGCAGCTCCACCCGCGATGACCGCAGCCAGGAAAGTTCCTATCGCCGTCCATTTGGTCCAACCTGCTATGCTGGCATGGATTTTCAAATCCTGCTGTTCGTATTCAGCGCGCCTTTGTTTGGCGTAGCCGCATATTGCGTTGATAAGCGCTGGCCAAAGGCCGGATGGATACCGCTCGCGGCCTTTCCGGTTTTCGGGATTATCTGCCTTATCCAATATTTTCACGCCATAGAAATAGGAGACCGATGCTCAAGGCAGGCGATTTATAAGCCCGAAATAGTAACAAAAATTCTCGCGCCAAGTAAGATTGTGGGGGCTTAGATGCGCGCACATCCGATATGCTTTGCCGATCTGGAATTTGCTGAGACAATGGCGCTCTGCCATTCCAAGTTTGAGGGCACCTCGCGACGAAGGATTCCTTACGGCATGCCCCAGATAAACGAAAATCTCCCCAACGTCGCATTTTTCCTCTACGGGAAAACTAAAGACGGGCAAGGCTTGTCAGACCCAGTAGGCACTGGGTTCTTCATCGGTGTCCCTAGCCCAGCAAGGTCAAAAAGGCCTTGGGAATATCACGTATATGCAGTGTCTTGCTGGCATGTCGCTGTCAGAGATGGCGGCTCAAATATCAGATTCAATACGAAGGACGAAAAGAGCCTTTGGATTGAACTGGAGCCGGACCAATGGGAGTTTGTCCCGGATGGTGCGGACCTCGCTGCTGTCGATGTCACGGATAGACTGACGGAGGCGGATAAAACCGTTCTTATTCCAGAATACATGTTTGCAACCAAACACGTCATCTTGCTCGACAATATCGGAATAGGGGAGGACGGCTTTATGCTCGGGCTATTTGCAAAGAGTCCGGGGAAAACCACCAACCTAGTCGCGGCCCGCTTTGGAAATGTGAGCCTCTTGGCTACCGACGAGGCGCCGATAAGACAGCCGAACGGGTCGATTAGACCGTCACACATATTTGACATGCGTTCCCGAGGCGGATTTTCCGGCTCCCCCGTATTTGTTTATCGAACGCCGGGCGGAGACCTCAGAAAGGATTCCAATACCGTGACCGCCACTAAGAATTTTGGCCTTCAGATACATTTTGACAAGCTTGGTGAAAACAGATTCTTGAAACTCTTGGGTGTTCACGCCGGGCAATATCCTGAAAAGACAAAAGCGAAAAAAGCAAAAACCATACCGCATGAGAGTGCCGCCGTTCTGAATGACGGTGACGACTTGGAAATTCCCAGCGGCATGACGGTCGTGATTCCAACATGGGAGATCATCGAATTGCTAAATTCACCGAAACTTAAGAAGCAGAGGATCGAGCGCGAGCAAGCTTTCGCCGCATCCACCGAGGGAGCCGCGATTGCTGAATCAGCGAAGGCAGTTTCAATTGAACCGGAGGACGCCAACCCTCGCCATAAAGAGGATTTCACACGTCTGCTAGGCGCGGCAGCGAAAGCGAAACCATAAGCCGATCAAACATAGCGCGATGAGAATGGCGATTGTTGCGTCGATAAGAGAACTCGGAAACGTATTTCCAAAGATGCTTTTTGGAAACGTGAATGTGCGTTCCAGTAATCGAACGCTTCAATTGCGACCAATGCCCTTCGATGGAATTGGTGTGGTGAATGCCGTTCACCCATTCTTCGCGCGAGTGGTTCACCGTGCCATGCTCAAAGCCCATCGGGCCAAGGTTCG
>CAZCJI010000308.1:0-4108 GCA_964498625.1 uncultured Rhizobium sp. | reverse complement strand
GCTGGCGCGTGATCACCTGTTCGCGACACGCGTTCCCGGAGAACTGCCCGTGGGCCGCGGGGCCGGAGGATCATATCCAGGTCGATCTCTCCGATCCGGACGACACGCTGCGCGCTGTCGAGGAAATGCGCGGGCGGCTGAAGGATCACAAGCTCCACGCGCTGGTGAACAATGCCGGTATTAGTCCGAAACTGGCCGTATCTCCGGTGCAATCCTCCCCCGTTCACGGGGGAGGTCCGCGAAGCGGGGAGGGGGCGCGCCTCAACACGCTCAATTCCTCCATGGAGATATGGCGCAAGGTGTTCGAGGTGAATTTCTTCTCGACCATCTGGCTGGCGCGCGGGCTGATGGCCGAACTCGCCGCCGCGCAGGGCGCCATCGTGAACGTGACCTCCATCGCGGGTTCGCGCGTGCATCCGTTCGCGGGCAGCGCCAATTCCACGAGCAAGGCCGCGCTCGCGGCGCTGACGCGCGAGATGGCGGCGGATTTCGGACCGCTCGGCGTGCGCGTCAACGCGATCGCGCCGGGCGAGATCGACACCGCGATCCTCTCGCCGGGCACGGAAGCGATTGTCGAGCATCTGCCGCTGCGCCGCCTCGGCCGCACGGAAGAGGTGGCCAAAGCGATCTATTATCTGTGTACGGATCAGTCGAGCTATGTCACCGGCGCCGAACTGCATATTAACGGCGGACAGCATGTTTGAGTGGATAGTACGATGAATTTTGGGCAGTTCGCCTGCGCTACAATCTTGGCGTCAGCGCTGTTTGCCTGCACATCGCAGAATGATGGGGTCATGAACGATCTGATCGAGCACCCACTCGATTACGATGGCAAGGTCATCGAAATGACGATCTATCCTGTCGATGACGGGGAGCAGAGCCAATATCGTTTTTGCTCGGAGCCATGTTCAGTTGAGGAAGACCATTTTAACAATCGATTGGGCATCGGTTACTGGCCGTGTTGCTTTATCCAGCCGCGCTGGTCAGGGGAATACAAAGGATGGGTCGGTAACCGGCACATTCGTGTGCGCGCTAAGTTCGATGCGCATTGTTTCAGGCCGAAGGCCATATGTGCCGATGCCGCGGATTATTGGTTCTACGAAGTAAAGTGACGTAGTCTGCGCGATGACGGTGCCCCTGCAAGCATTCACCCCTCCGGCTCACGCCACTCTAGTCCGTCAAACTGCGCATAGTCGCGGTCGAATGTGATCCAGGTGCAGCCGTGCTCAATGGCGAGGGCTGCGAACCAGGCATCGCTGACGCGCGGTCCGCGCGTTCCGCTCCTCAAGCACAGATCGCGAAAGATCGCCCAATGTCGCTCGCCGGGTTCGACAATCTCGCAATGCGGCTGACTCAGCAGATTGTCGCAAAATCGAAATGCTTCTTCGAGCGTACTTGCTTTTGCGAAAGATCGCTGGTTTGTCGTGACACGGACGACGGCAGAAAGCGCGAGCTTCGAAACACCGAACCGCGCATCGCCTAACGCGACACCGTCGAGCCATCGCTTGCAAACTTCGTGATGTGACGCATCAGCGCCGAACGCGTAGAGTAAGGACGTTAACGTCTGCCAAAACCGTCGTTGAGCCGCTTTACATATTCGATGTCATCCGCCTCCTGAAGCGCGGCGGAGTCATTGAGATCGACCCCCGGCAACAGTCCGCCAGTGGCTGTGCTCACGCGCGGCAAAATGCGCTTGGCTTTTGAAGGCGCAGTGCGCTCGTTCAATGTTTGGCGCAGCGCATCCTCGATCAACGCGGTCAGCGTTACGCCATCTGCAGCCGCCTTGCGTTTGGCGCGGCGGAGCAGCTCTGCGGGAAGGCGGACGGTCATTCGCTCTTTCATATGCCAAACATACCTTTGATATGTCAGTGTGTGAACGACACGCGGGCTTTGTTTTGCAGAATTGTGACATCGTTGCGCGCGGCTGGAAGCGCCATCGATGTTGTGTATTGATGCCGCCGCATCCGCGCCAGAATCTCCATGCCTTTTTCGCTCAACAAAAATCCCGGGCTGCTGTGGGGCCTCGCCGTCAAAGACGGTGTGGCCACGCATGTCATCGACGACAATGCCGCGGAGATTTTCGCGGAGCCGCATGACTGGGTGTGGCTGCATTTCGCGCTCAGCGATCATCGCGGCCGCCGCTTCCTCGAAACCTTCGACACCGTGCCGGAAGCCGCGCGCGCGTTGTTGCTCTCGGACGAGACGCGGCCGCAGATTCATCTCACCGCTAGCTGCGCCTACGGCGTGATCCCCGACATCGAGGGCGAGTTCGACGGCCAGTCGATGGGCGCGTCGCGGATGTCGTTCTGGCTGGACGCCACCCATCTCGTCACCGCGCGGCATCATCCCCTGCGCGTCGCGTCCGAGGTGCATGACGAGGCGCGCAACGGAAAGCCCTGCGCGTCGCCCGCGCTCACGCTGCTGCGCATCAACGAGCGCTATGTCGATATCGTGGAGCGGCGGCTCGGCGCTCTGGGCCAGAAGCTCGATCTTCTGGAAGACACGGTGCTCAGCGACCGCACCGATCTCGACCATGCGCGGCTCGGTCCCGTGCGTCGCGAGCTGGCGCGCTATCACCGCGAATTCGCGGGCCTGCGCACCGCCTATCATCGCGCGCTCGCGGGCCGCCACGCCCATGCCGAAGGCCCGGTCGCGCCGCATCTGGCGGCGCTGCTGCAGGCGGTCGAGGACGTGGACCGTGACGCCGCCTCGCTCTCCGAACGCGCGCGGCTGCTCTATGAGGAGATGGACACGCGCATCGCGGCCAACGCCAACCGCTCACTGAAGACGCTGACGATCCTCTCGACCCTGTTGCTGCCGCCGACCTTCATCGCCGGCGCGTTCGGCATGAACGTGCCCGCGATCCCGTGGGCGAACGACCACACCGGTTTCTGGTGGGCGATCGGATTGTGCGCGGTGGTGGTCGCGGGCTCGTGGGCCGCGCTCAAGCGCTTCGGGATCTTGTAGACAGATCGGGCAGGAACGCGGCGAGCAATCCGATCGCGGGCAGGAACGCGCACACCGCATAGACGAATTCGATGCCTTTCAGATCGGCGAGCCAGCCGAGTGCCGCCGCGCCCAATCCGCCCATGCCGAAGGACAGGCCGAAGAACAATCCGCTGACCGCGCCGACGCGCGCTGGCAGAAGCTCCTGTCCATAGACGACGATGGCGGGAAAAGCGCTGGCCAATGTGAGACCCGCGCAGACGCTGAGCACGCTGGTCCAGAACAGGTTGGCGTAAGGCAGCGCGAGCGTGAACGGCAGCGCGCCGAGGATGGAGAACCAGATCAGCCGCTTGCGCCCGAAGCGGTCGCCCAGCGGCCCGCCCGACAACGTGCCCACCGCCACCGCGACGAGGAACAGGAACAGATGCAGCTGCGCATCGCGCACCGAGAGATGGAATTTCTCGATCAGATAGAACGTGAAGTAACTCGACAGGCTCGCGAGATAGACGAATTTCGAGAACACGAGCGCGACCAGGATCGCGAGCGAGCGCCGCACGACGCCCGTGGGCAGGGGCTCACGCGCGTGCGCGGCATGCGCTTTCTTCGCGCGGGCGAGGCCGTGCGCCTTGTACCATTGGCCCACCCAGCTCAGCACGCCGATGGCGATCGCCGCCATCACGCAGAACCACGCGACGCTGCGCTGGCCCTCGGCCGCCACGATGGACGCGGCGCCGAGCGCGCCCAGCGCGCTTCCCGTGTTGCCGCCGACCTGGAACATCGCCTGCGCGAAGCCGCGGCGAGGCCCCGCCGCCATGTGCGCCACGCGCGAGCTTTCAGGATGGAAGACCGACGAGCCAATGCCGACAATCGCCGCCGCGACCAGCAGCAGTGCATAGGAATTGGCGAAGGCGAGCAGCAGCAAGCCTAAGAACGTCGCGACCATCGCTGTCGGCAGCGCGAACGGCACCGCGCGCCTGTCGGTTGCGAAACCCACGAGCGGCTGCAGCAGCGAAGACGTGACCTGGAACGTGAAGGTGACGAGGCCGATATGTGCGAAGTCGAGATCGAACGCCTTTTTCAGGTTCGGATAGATCGCGGGCAGCAGCGACTGCATCATGTCGTTGAGCATGTGACAGAACGCGATCGCGAAGATGATCGGATA
>CAZCJI010000307.1:0-4109 GCA_964498625.1 uncultured Rhizobium sp. | reverse complement strand
CGATGGGCCCCGCGCCGATGATGAGAACGGTATGGATATCGGAGCGTTTGGGCATGCCTTACAACCTTGTCATGGCCGGGCAGCGAGCGGAGCGAAGCGCGAACCGGCCAGCCATCAAAATCCCCGCGCGAACGACCGCGCGCGCGTGACGCGCCGGGCCGGCCAAATTGCAGGTTAAGGGGACCGTTTAGCGAGGAGTCGTGGTGAGGGCAACCTGCTTTTTTAGGGTGCGGCGGCTGTTCCCGGATAGTTCGGACAATTTGCGGAAAGCTGAGCCCAAATGGCGTCTGCCTCGGCCTGCGATTTGATGTGTGCTATGTCGGCAAACGCGGAATTCTTTATGAAATTGCTCTCTTCGCGCATGATCTGGAAATCGCCGCCAGTGTCTGGCTGGTAAAGGATGAGATATCCACAATGGCGTTCGGCATTGGCGAATCGGCTAGCGATGTCGATCGCCGCATAAATCCCCGGCATTGGTGCGTTTGGCGAATCTTTCGTCCATGTCACTTTGACAAAGCGCCGTTCGACCACTGCGCCGAGTTCGGTCTGCGTCCGCGCAACGTTAGTTTTGTAGTCATCGAAAGGTGTGTGACTCTTGTTGATCGCGGCGAAGAATTTGTATGCGGCATCCGCATCACCGGAATCTTCCGCAGCCAGATAGGCATGCGCCGCGTTCTCCGCCTGCTGGCTCTGTTCGACGCTTGGAATCCAGCCAGGAACAGAGTCCGATGTAACATTAACTTCGCGTGGTGCTCCTGCAGCAGCAGGAAATGCGCTCATTAAGCAGACAGCACAGGCGATACAGCGATACATAATATGAAATTTCATCGCACAACCCGCTTACTAGGTGTTCTTCTTATTAGCACCGCTCAAGGAAGGTATCGGCGAAGGAGTGCCGTGGCGGCGTTGCGGTCCTTTACCGTCAACTCGCCAAGCTTCCGTCCGATCAAGGCGTCGTTCACGGTGGCGATGCGCCCGATCCGGACGTAACAGGCATGAGGCAGTCCGGCGCGTTCCGGATTGGTAACGGGAATGTCACTTGGCAGTGGACCGGACGCGGCGGTGGTGATCATGGCGATCCAGTACACGCCATATTCGCTGCGTAGGCGTTCGGAAGACACGATCAGACCGGGGCGCCTTTTGTTCCCGGTCGCTTCGATGAAGGGAAAGTCGATTGCGACGACGTCCCACCTTTTATAGGTCACGGAACGCTACCTCGTCCTCCGGGCTATTCCATTCTTCGAAGGCAATCTCGGACAATTTCAAGAACGCTGCATCGAGCGCGTCGGCGCGCTTGAGCGTGACCTTTCCGTTTTTGAGATCGAATACGACGCGGTCGCCAGTCTGCAATCGAAGTGCGCGGCGAACTTCGACGGGTATGGTCGCCTGGCCCTTGGAGGTCAATCGGCTGAGCAGGGGCTTGTTCATCGCAGGAAGGTAATACGTAATACCTCCGCCACGCAATCCGCTCCTAAGTTTGTCGGTCCACCCAAATCATTAATTTCCTATTGTGGGACCTTAAACTTATACTCTGATGACTATGTCTCTTGGGGTGAACGTAGGTCCAGCGGTGCATCCAACTGCCGCGCGGGCGGCATCACGCATTGCGTAAGCGCGAAGCAGAGGCTGGTGAAATGGCGGGGACAAAAATTCGCAAAAAATAAAAACGAAGCGGCTTGTGAAATGAGATTGCGCGCGATGCAGTTCGACCGTGAAAGATCGCGCAGGTGTGCGGCGCAGCGAAGGAAGGCGAATATTTTGTCCGATCAGAGGTTTAATAGGCTTTTCGCCGATTTGAATTGCGAAAAACGAATAAAATCTTCATCGCCGAAAGCGCGGCGCGGCGGGTTCACATGCGCGGCTGCAGCATTGGTCTTGTTGTGGTCCGGTCTGTGTTGTCCGCCGGCGTTTGCGGCGCCTGCTCCTTCTCTGGACGCGGTGCTCGCTGACGCCATGAAGGACAAGGCAATCCCCGGCATGGGTGTCGCCTTGATCCTGGATCGCAAGCTTGCGGGCGTGGCGGTGCGCGGCCATCGCGGCATGGGGCCCGCCGCCGCCGCGCTTGAACCCGGCGATGCATGGCGCATTCTGTCCGACACGAAGCCCATGACCGCGACGTTGATCGTGCGATTGGCAGAACAGCACAAGCTCTCGCTCGACGCGCCGCTGTCGGCGACGTACCCGGAGCTCGCGGCGAATGCGCGGCCGGAGTATCGCGCGATCACGTTGCGCGAGATGCTGCATCACACAACAGGACTGCCGCACGACAGTTCGGATATTGCGCGGGTCTTTGCCGCGGGCTCGCGCGACAGCCGGCCTCCGCAAGAGCAACGTGTGGCCTATCTCGCAACAGCGCTGAAAGACGCGCCGGTCGCGCCGCCCGGCAAGGAAGCGCATTACAGCAACACCGGCTTTATTCTCGCTGCCGCCATCGCGGAGCATGCGACCGGTGTCGCTTACGAGGATCTGATGCAGCGTGAGGTCTTCGCGCCTTTGCAAATGACCTCCGCGCGCTTCGGCGCGCCGCTGGAAAACCGCGGTCACAACGGCGGTCATGTCGCCGGCGCCGAGAATGACATTCCGCGCAGTTTCGATCCGGCCGGCGGCATATCCGTCAGCCTCGCGGATTGGGCGAAGTTCTGCATCGACCAGCTCGCTGGCGCGAAAGGGCGCAAGGGGCTGCTCGCCGCGGAGGGCTACACGCTCTTGCAATCGCCGGACCCGGCAACGGGCAACGGCCTTGCGTGGGGCGTCGATGCCACGTTCATGGACCGGCAAGGGCCGATGCTGTCGCATACCGGATCGGATGAAAGCTGGTACTCGATGGTGATCCTGTTTCCCGCGAGCGGCAGCGGATTGCTGGTCAACGCGAATGCGGGCGCGGACATGAACGGCGACAAGGCCGACAAAGCTGTCATCAAGGCATTGCTGCCAACTCTGGCGCCGACGGTGAAGAATTGAGCGTCAGCTCCGCCAGCGAAGCGTCGTGGGTTTGAGCGGATTGACGAACGGCATGCCGCTCGCCGTGGACTCGGCCCAGGCTTTCTTAAGGCGGTGGTACCACATCGCGGGCATGTCGGCGTCCTGGATGAGCATCAGGCGCGGATCGAATTTCAAACCTTCGCGCTGCAGCTCCACCATGCGGCGGTCGTCGCCAAGAAAGGTCGGGCCCATTGCCCAGAAGAACGGTTTGATGAAGCCGAGCCATGCTGGCCAGTAGAACGTCTGCGTCACCTGCGTCGTGTCGGCGTCGACTGGGGTGCAGGTGGTGAGGCCGACGACATCGATCTTGCGGCCCAGCACGGTGCCGGTGATGTTCTCGAACCGCGTGCTTGGCAGTTCGAAGGTGATCTCGGTGGAGACATCGGCGCCGAGCAGTTTGTACGCGGCCTTTGTCGGCGCGTGGCGCGTCATCACGAAGCCGTTGGGACCGGGCGCGTAGTTCTTCGCCTTTTCGCGCGGCGTCACGCGCCACCACCACCGGCCGTGAACGTAAGGCGCGTGCGCGGGATCCATCAGCCCGATCACCGCGTGATCGATGGCGCAGGCAAAGGTCTGGCTGATGGACCAGCGCGGTTTCGCATTCGGCACGCCGACCTTCGGCGGCTCGCCGCGCGGCGTAGCATTCTCATGTCCTTCGGCGGCCATGTAGACCCAGAGGAGGCCGTCCTGCTCGCGCACCGGATAGTTCCGTACACGGATGTTCTCCGCCTTGATCGCCTCGCCGCCGACCAGCGACGGGATCAGCGAGCATTGCCCATCGGCCTTGAAGCGCCAGCCATGATAGGGGCATTCGACCGCGCCTTCCGGCATCACTTTTCCTGCCGATAGCGGCACACCACGATGCGGGCAGATATCGCGCAGCGCGAACGCCGTGCCGTCTTTCATGCGGCCGATGAGAACAGGTTCGCCGAGCAGCATCACGCGCTGCATCGCGCCGCGCTTCACGCCTGACGCGTGCGCCGCCATGTACCAGAGGTCGCGGAGATAGAGATCGTCAGCCATCGTGTCCAAGCACCTAGCGCGGCGAGGGCAGCTTGTCGATGGCGGCTATTTCTTCGCCACGCCGTCCTTGGGCTTCAACATGCTTTCCTGCGTCGTCATGAACG
>CAZCJI010000306.1:0-4120 GCA_964498625.1 uncultured Rhizobium sp. | reverse complement strand
CGGGATGCGGATATTGCCGTCCGGGCTCGTCATCGCGCGCGACTTGAGACCGGTGAGTTTGCCCTCGATGTCGAAGTAGCGGATTTCGCGGAAGTTGAAGAGCTTCTCATAGAAGCCGGCCCACTGGTCCATGTTGCCGCGGAAGACGTTGTGGGTGACATGGTCGATGTAAGAAAGGCCGGCGCCGTCATGGGCAAAGCCCCTGGCCGGATCTGTCGGCACGAAATCGACATCGTAGATCGAATGCGCGCCATAGCGGTCGACGAGATAGATCGCGCTGCCGCCGATGCCTTCGATCGCGGGAATATTCAATTCCATCGGGCCGACCTGGTTCTGGAACGGCTTGGCGCCGAGTTCGAGCAACTTCTTATAGGCGAAGGCTGCGTCTTTCACGCGGAACGCCATCGCGCAGGCGCTTGGCCCGTGGGCCTTGGCGAAGCGCGAACCGTGGCTGCCGGGTTCGGCGTTGACGACGAAATTGGTCTCGCCCTGGCGGTAGAGCGTCACGTCCTTGGAGCGATGTTTGCCGACGGCGCGGAAGCCCATCTGCTCGAAGAATTTGCGAAGCGCGGCGGTGTCAGGCGCGGTGTATTCGACGAATTCGAAACCGGCGGTGCCGATCGGGTTGTCCCAAAGGTTCTCGGTGATCTGCGTCATGATTCGATGTCCGGAAAAAGCGAGATAGTTTCATCTGAAACTATATTCGGGTCAAGCGCCGGGAACCCTTCTTTGCTGCTCGCGCGTTTCAAAGGAGAACGGCACCCACGGAGAGTTCCATGACACTTTCAAAACTCGCGCCCATCGCCGCGGCGCTGATTTTCAGCAGCCCGGTTCTTGCGCAGCAGACCGCGACGCCGACCTATATGCAGAACGGGCAAACCCCGAACAATTCCGGCAGCGGCGCTGGGCCGATCGACCCGCTCCGCGATGCGACGCCCGGTGTCGACAATTGCCGCCAGCTGACGGAGCGGGCGAAATCCATGGCCGCCCCCACCAATCCGGATCGCGCGGACGCCGCGGAAAAAGAACTCGCGATGGCGCAGGACGCCAGGGATCATGGCGACTACGGCGCCTGCAAGGACCACGCGATCATGGCGATGGAAGCGAAGAAGTAACGTGGCGCCATCTGACCTACAGCCGGTAGCTTGCCACGAACTTCGCCGCGACAGGCCCGATAAGCTGGTTGCCGTTCACGCTTTGCAGCACGGGGTGCTCGACATCGGCATAGACCGACCAGGTGCCGAAATCCGCCTTGATGCCGGGCGAGATCAGCAGCCGCTCGTAACCGGTATTGTCCGTATCGCCCGCCGCGCCGCCGTCGCGCCCGCGATAGGACGCGATCAGCTGGAACACTGGGGAAATCTGCGCATTGCCGATGGTCCAACCGGCCCATGACACGCCGAGCGCGCCATTGAGTTCGCTGCCTGGCACGTAATGGTTCTGGGTCGCGATCTCGTGCTGCCACATGATCTGCGCGTAGTAGTTCCAGTTTCCATCCTTCGAAATTGCGCCGGTGTGATAGGCGCCGAGCAGAAGATCGGTCGAGCCCGATCCGATCTCCACATCGGAATCGAAATTGCGATAGGTGGAATCGCCGGTCGGCAGCTTCAGGCCCGCGATGATGCCGGTCGACATGTCGTTGGAGAAGCCGGTGTAGTTCGCCATCACGCGCACATCGCCAAATGCGGTGTGGTCGAACTCCTCTGGCGCGCCGCTGTCGGCGGTGAGAAAACCGCGATGGGTCATCGGCACTTCGACCATCACGCCCCAATCGTCGTTGAACATGTACTGGCCGCCGGCCACGAAGAAGTCGGACCGGATCTTCTTGTCGTCGTTGTTGGCGGACGGCGCCGCATGGCCGCCGCTCCAGTTCGTCGTCTGATTCAGGAAATCGTATTCGAGGGAGAACTGGCCGCCGGGACCACTGGGCAGAAGCGAAGCGGTGCCGACATCGAAGATCGCGCAGCCGCAGGCGCAGGCAAAGGCGGAGGAGGGAAGGGCGGTTGTGAGCGCCAGCGCGGCGAGCGCGGGCTTGAGCGAAGTTCTGAGCATGGAAATCTCTCGTCAAAAGGATAGGAACGCGCGCGAATTCCCGAATTGGGCGCGCGGGGCGAATGCACTTATGAGAGAGACGGCGGTGCGCGGGCGGCGTTGGGGCGGAAGAGCGCGTTCGCGATGATTGCATCGCGCGTGGATGCGAAGAAGACCGGAGCCGTGATCCACAGCGGTGTTGCGGAAACCGGATCGGCCTGCGGCGGCGACAAAGGCGCCGAGGCCGCAAATGCGCAAGGCGTGTTTGCCCGGTCATGATCGGAAGACGGCGTGTGCTTGAGCGGCGTCTGATGCAGCGGCCCGTCGATCGTGCAGATGACGAAGGGCGAAGCGTTGGCGCTCGAAATCGCGGCCGGCATCCAGCCCGCGGGCAGCAGCGCGCGCAGCACCATCGCCAGAAGCGCGAGCTGCAGAGCCGTGGATTTGAGAGCCGTTCTCATATGCGTGTTTTCGCGCAAACCACGGTCGCAGGTCAACTAAGCCGCCAGCGGTGGCCGCACGCTAAAGGTCGCATGGCTGATCGAGACGCGCATGCCCTCGGAACTGCTCACAATCTTGACCTTCGCGTCGAGCTGTTGGGCCAGCGCATTGACGAGGCTGGTGCCCAGCCCGCCCTTTGTGGGTGCCGCCCCCGTTTCGGGCCTGCCAACGCCGTCATCGGACACCGACAGATTCCAGTCCGTTCCGTTGACCTGGTATCCAACCGTCACCTTTCCCGCCTTCTTCGGGGGGAACGCATATTTCAGCGCATTGATGACAAGTTCGGTCACGATCAATCCGATGCTAACCGCACTCGAGGAAAGAACCCGGCCTTCGTCCGCGGTCACTTCGATCGTCGCCGGGTTGTCCTCGCCAATCATCGATTCCGCGAGTGAGGTGCACAGTTTCGACAGATAGGGCGCGATCTCAATCAGATCGTCGATACCCGATCTATGAAGATGCTGCTGCACCGCGGCGATGGACATGACGCGGCGATGCGCGTCCTTAAGATGCTCGCGCGTCTCGACGGACGTCACTGCCTTTGCTTTCAGCATCAGGATGCTTGCGATGATCTGCAGCGAGTTGACGATGCGATGCTGCATCTCCGCCAGCAACATTTCCTTTTGCAGCAGCAGTTCGTCTGTCTGCCTCTGAAGTCGCTCCTTTTCCTGCTCGATGACCCGGCGGGACGTCACGTCCTCGAATGCCAGGAGAATCAGTTTCGGCGCATTGTTGGCATCGACCATCTTGCGCGCATTCAGGAGCAGATTCCGCAGTCCGATCCGGGGGAACTCATGCGTGACTTCGAACCCTTCCATCGCGGTCTGATCGGGAATGATCCGTTCCAGCAGCATACGCAGCGCCGGGATGTTCCAGGCGCCGTTGTCCAAAGCGAACAGCTCCTGATCCTGCGTTTCGGATTCGCTGAGCGCAAACGCACGCAGGAACGAACCGCTTGCGAACATGATCTTCAGTTGACCGTCGAGCACGAGCAGGGGATCGCGAACAGTGTCCACGACGATTTGCGCGAGAGTGCGTGCATCCTCGATCTTGTCGAAGAACGCTGTCACAGCTGACTGTCCATTGGCCGCGACGACTCTAGGCCCGATTGCGCGGTAAAGCGAATCGACCGGCAGTTCATGCCAATGTTGGCAGTTTGAGCAACTTATCGAACACCTCCAATGCCGTGGTAAAATGCGCGCATGGAGAGTTGTGACACCACCGCGAAGCCAGTCATCCGCCGCCGGAAAGCAGGCAAAGGGGATACCCCCTCCGGCGTTCCGGCGAACAATTTTGTTGCCGTTGCGGAGCGCGGTGCTGCGCCGAAACCAGCGCGCCGTCGCGGCACGATTCCGGCCTCGGCGATCCCGCAAGGGGGAAGGCGGGGAGGAAATGGCGCCGAAATGAAAAACGACTGCGCCGCCATCCGCGAAACCACAACATCTTGCGGTGCGCGCCGCGCGAGAAAGGTTCGCGGAGCGGCTGTGTCGCATAAGCCCAAAGGGGGACCCCCCTCCCGCGTTTCGACGGACAATTTTATTGCCGGACCGTCTCGCGGGAACCGGAAAGGCGCCGGCGCGCCCAAGGG
>CAZCJI010000305.1:0-4133 GCA_964498625.1 uncultured Rhizobium sp. | reverse complement strand
GCATCGGTCTCCGAGCATCGCTACGGACCCGTATCACTTGCGCCTGCGCCAGAGGGCGCGTTGGTCGGCGCGATCTTCGGCGATTTCGATTTTTACCCGGGCGCCATCTTTGAACTCACGCCGCCCAGCGGTTCGGGATCGTGGACATACAGCAAGCTCTGGGGATTCGGCCAGGGGCCCGACCGAAATCCCAACAATGCCGTGACCGGACGTAAAGGGCACATCTTCGCCGTGATGAACGGCGGCGATTCCACCAGCGGGTCGCTGTTCGAACTGCGCTGACGTTAAGCCCTTATCCAGTGCGCGTATTGCGCCGGCAGCGTCCATTTGAAATTGGGCACACCGAGCGCGCGCGCCGCATGATAAGGCCAGTTCGGATCGTCGAGCATCATATGCGCGAGCATGATGATATCGGCTTGCCCTTTCTGGACAATCGCGTCGGCTTGCGCCGGCTCGGTGATGAACCAGCCGCAGGCGGTCGGAATATCCGCCTCGCGCCGGATGCGTTCGCAGAACGGCGCCATGAACGCCGGTCCCCACGGAATCTTCGAGATGTCCGGCGTGTTGAAGCCGACGCTGACGTCGATCATGTCGAGGCCGCCCTTTTTGAAGCGCTTGATGAGGTCGATGCTTTCCTCGACCGTCTGGCTGTCATCGGTGAAGTCTGAGATGCCGAGACGCGCGGTCAGCGGCAAATGCTCCGGCCACACCGCGCGGACGGCGGCGAGAGTCTCCGTCAGGAAACGGATTCGGTTCTCGAAGCTGCCGCCATATTCGTCCGTGCGCTTGTTGGCGATGGGCGAGAAGAAGCTCTGCGCCAGATAACCATGCGCGAAATGCAGCTCGAGCAGTTCAAAGCCCGCGGCGAGCGCGCGTTTCGTGGCGGCAACGAAATCACCTTGCACGCGCTGGATATCCAACTTCGTCATCGCGGTGGGTACGCGCGGCAGGTTGGCGCCGAATGCGTTCGCGCTGGGGCCGATGGGTTGCCACGCGCGCGGATCGTCCGGCTTCATGTGATCGTCGCCTTCCCACGGGCGATTGGCTGCGGCCTTGCGGCCGGCATGGGCGATCTGCATGCCGGGCACGGCGCCGTGCTGTTTCAGGAACGCTATGACGCGCGGCCACTTCTCCGCCTGCGCGTCGTTCCAGATGCCGGAGCAGCCCGGCGTGATACGGCCTTCTGGCGCGACGGCGGTCGCCTCCGCTATGATCAGTCCCGCGCCGCCGATGGCGTGGGAGCCCAGATGGATCAGATGCCAGTCGTTTATGACGCCCTCGTCCGCCGAGTACTGGCACATCGGCGCGACCGCAACGCGGTTCTTCATCGTGATGGATTTGAGCGTGAACTTGTCGAACAGGGTGGTCATGCGAGTCTCCAGATAGCGATGGAGACTCTTAGCCCGCGTACGCGACTATTGCATCAACTGACGAGATAGATTTGAGTGCGAGCACCCGTCAGGTTTTTCGCGCCCAGCGCTTATCGGAACCGGTTTTTCGCGGCTTGGCTTGTTCTCGCACCGGAGGAGCAAAAGCGATATCTCGCGCACCTTTGACGTCACGAACGAATTCGTTGGCCGGTAAGAACCATTTCATCCGCGTGTCTCCGACTTTGGCGTCAGAAAAATAAATTCCATCCAACGGCTCTCGCATGACATCGGGCATCAGCGCCGGAGGAAGACTGAGATCGACCTGAAACCCCAGCCTGTTTCCTTTCATCGGCCACAATGTGAGGCCTCCGAGAGAGGCGAGCTCTTCGACCACGCTTCGCGAGTACCAATCGTAAAGCACGCCAATAAAGGCACCGTCGTCTTTCAGGATCCTGCGGATTTTCGCGAAATAAGGCGGAGCGCTGGAGTTTTTTCCTACTTCATATCGCTCGTAGAACGGCCTCTGGCAAAAAACGCGATCGAGAATAGCGAAATCGAAAGTCCCGCCGCCGATGGCCGACAGGCTGAAAACATTGTCCCGGTGACCTTCGCAGCCATAGGCATGAAGATCCTCGATCACGTCCTGCTGCTCGATTCCATACATCTTGTAACCCAGACGCATCCATGCCTTCTGAAAAGTGCCTGTGAACGTGCCCAGGTTAATGCCTGTCCAATGGGGACGGTCCGCCAAGAAGCGCTCTGGCAAAAGCATTTCCAGAGCGTGAGTGGCGTCGTCCCAATAGGCCTCGGCCTGGATCAATCCGTCAGCCGTAAAAACCGTCCAATCATAAAACGTCCGCGCTGCTCGCACGGAATCGGCGAGCCTGTCCTGACGGAAGAAAGCCGGAGGAAAATCGGGAAACCGCGGCCACTCGAGAGGTGGCTTCATCTTTATTTTAGCGCGCGCAATCATATCAATTGATCTAGGGTATCGGGCCGGTCGGTGCAGAGTGCGTCAAGATCAAGCATACGCTTTATATCCGCCGGTTCGTCCACCGTCCACGCGCCCACCCTGAGCCCTAGTTCGCGCGTCTCGGCGACCGATCGCGGGTTGATGTCGGTGAAGGTTGGAAACCAGCCGTCACCACCCGCGGCCTTGATCGCGCGCTGGATGGAGTTGCCGTATTTCACTGCGTCGTAGCCGCCGGCCCAAGGCGAAGTGCCGCTTGCCGCCCAATAGCGAAGCATCTGCAACGCAGGCTCGGACGGTGGATCGTCTTCCGGCGGCGGCGTGCCGTCTCGAAACCAGCTTTGTGCGAGCGTCGTAAACCAGCAAGGCGTATAGGGCGCGATCTTCTTGGCGTGCAACAGTGCGGGCCAGTCAAAGCCAACGAAAATCGTGCGGTCGAGATAGTTTAACGCTCTCAACACTTTCGCGGCGGCTTCCGCCAGCGCGATGGGATCGGCGGAGAGGTCGCGGTCCACGAACGACGTTTTCAATTCGACGAATAATGTGAAAGTTCTTGGCGATTGCCTGGCGATATCGACCACGGCCGCGAGCGTTGGAATGCGTTCGCCGTCCACGGCCTTCACCTCCGGGTGCGATCTCGCATATTCGCTTGCCGGATCGCAGCGCCCAATATCGAAGGCGCGCAACTCCTGCAGCGTCAGGTCTTTTATTCTTGGCGCGGGCCTTACGACATACGCGCCATCCGGTCCGCGGGTGATCTCCGGCTTCAGGCGATAGTCGTGATAGACGACGACCTCGCCGTCCTTCGAAAGCTGAACGTCCAACTCCGCGCCGTCGCAACCACGCGCAACAGCGTCCCGGAATGCGGCCAGAGAGTTCTCCGGCATCAGTCCCGCGCCGCCGCGATGGGCAATATTCAAAGGATTCATGGCGCCTCCGGACGTCAGGCCAACGGATGGGGAATGAGCCCGTGCTTCTTCACCTCTGTCACCTTATTCTGGTCATCCACGAACACCACCACCGGGTCGAGCGAGACCATCTCTTCCGGACTCACCTGCACTTCCGCGAGAATGATGATCTTGTCGCCGGGCTGGAAATGCCGCGCGGGCGGACCGTTAAGGCAGATGTCGCCATGGCCCCGCTTGCCCGCCATCGCATAGGTCCGCCAGAAAAACCCGTTCGAGACATTCGTAATGTTCAGATACTGGAACGGCACAATCCCGGAAGCTTCCAGCAACAACTCGTCGATGGTGATCGAGCCGACATAGTTGAGATCGGCCTGGGTCACCGTCGCGCGATGAATCTTGGCTTTGCAGACAGGAATCAGCATGGTTTCGGCTTTCTAGGAATGTTCACGCGGCCGATTCTTTCCGATGAAGCCGAACATGTGTCCCGCGACATTTCGAATTTGAATCTGATCCGATCCCTCGGTGATGCGATAGCGGCGATGGTGGCGGTAGATATGCTCGAATTGTTTGTGGCGCGAATAGCCCCAGCCGCCATGCACCTGCATCGCCCAATCCGCCGCGTTACAGACGAGATTGTTGCCGCGGTAGTTGCACATCGAGACCTTGTCGGAGAGATAGAGCTGGATCTCCGGCCCCGTCATGCGGTCCATCTCCCAGGCAGTGCGGTAGATCAGCCAGCGGATCATCTCCGCCTCGGTGTTGAGTTCGACCAGCGGCCACTGGATCGCCTGGTTGCGCGACAGCGGCTTGCCGAACGGCTTGCGCGTGTTGGCATAGTCGATGCTCTCGTTGATGCAGTACTGCGCCGCACCGACGCCGCTCGCC
>CAZCJI010000304.1:0-4135 GCA_964498625.1 uncultured Rhizobium sp. | reverse complement strand
GAACTCGGCATCGATCCGTCGAAGTTTTTGATCCTGCGCGTGGCCCATGCGGAAGATGCGCTGCGCGCGGCGTCGGATGCGCTGACCTGTACGTCGCTTGGCGCCGTGCTGATGGAAGTGGTGGGTGAGCACAAGGTGCTCGACCTGAAAGCCAGCCGCCGCCTGACGCTGGGCGCTTCGGAAACGAATGTCACGGCATTGATGCTGCGCTTCAATGCGATGCCGGATGCCTCGAGCGCCGAGACGCGATGGACGATCCGCGCGGCGCGCTCAGACGAACAAGATGAAAACTGGGGCATGCCGCGGTTCGAGGCCGAACTCGTGCGCAATCGCCATGGAAAAACGGGGCATTGGGTGATGGAGTGGAATTGTGACGAGGCAAAATTCCGCGAACCGGCGGATCGTGGCGCTGTGGTTTCCGCGCCTTGCGACCGACCGGCTGCAGCGGCGATGGAAGGCGAAGCACGGCGCATCTTCGCCTGATGCGCCGCCGCTGGTCGTCGCCGCGAAGCAGAAGAACGCGCTTGTCATCGCGGCCCTCGACCGTAAGGCGACGGCGCTGGGTCTCAGCGTCGGCCAGCCGCTCGCCAATGCGCGCGCGATGCTGCCTGTGCTGAAGGCGGTAACGGCGAACGAACCCGCCGATCTTAAACTGCTCGGACGCATCGCCGATTGGTGCGAACGCTTTACGCCCTTCGTCTCGCCCGATCCGCCGCGCGGTTTGCTGCTGGATGTGACAGGCGCCACGCATCTCTTCGGCAGCGAGCAGGCAATGCTGGATCGTTTGCGTGCCGGTCTTGCAGCGCAAGGCTTTGCCGTGCGTGGCGCGCTGGCGGGGACAGTTCTCGCGGCGCGCGCTCTGGCGCGCTATCGCGACGGCACGGTGGTCGCGCCGGGGCAGGAAGAGAAAGCGATTCAGTCGCTTCCCATCGATGCGCTCAATCTCGATCCGGTCACGACCCATGCGTTCCGCCGCGCCGGATTGAAAACGATAGGGCAGGCGGCCTCGCGCAAGCGCGGCGAACTCAATGCCCGCTTCGGTGCGCGGCTGGTCACCATGATCGATACCGCACTCGCGCGTGCCGAAAGCCCGATCTCGCCGCGCCGCCCACTGCCCGACTATCGCGCCGAGCACAATTTCGCCGAACCGGTCGCAACCGAAGACGTGATCCGTTCCGCGCTCACATCGCTTGCCGCACACTTAAGCGAAGTGCTGGAGAAACACGGCGAGGGTGCGCGCCGCCTGGAAGCCGAATTCTATCGTGCCGATGGGCAAGTGCGCCGCATCGCGGTGGAGACGGGGTTTCCCATCCGCGAGCCCAAGATCGTCGAACGCCTGTTCCGCGAAAGGCTTGACGCATTGATCGATCCGCTCGATCCCGGCTTCGGCTTCGATCTCATCCGCTTGAGTGCAACCCGCGCCGAACGTGCAGAGGCCACAGACGCCGATTTCGACGCCGACCTGAATGCCAAGCGCGAACTCCGCTTCCTTATCGACCGTCTCGCCGCGCGTTTCGGATCGCAGCGTATCCTGGCGTTTCAGCCGAACGACACTCATATCCCCGAATACGCCTTTGCCGCGGTGCCGGCGCAGCACATCCCGGACTCCAAGGCCGAATGGCAGAAGATCCGCTGTATGAAAGAGCCGCCCCGGCGTCCGCTGCGATTGCTCGCCAAACCGGAATCCCTAAGTCTTTTGCGCGCCTTGCCTGGCAGCAAAGCCGCGCATATGCGCTGGCGGCGTGCGCAACGCATCGTCACACAGGCGGAAGGCCCCGAACGCATCGCGATGGAATGGTGGCGTCATCAGGACGCGCAGCCGACCCGCGACTATCACCGGATCGAGGACGCGGAAGGCCGCCGCTTCTGGATTTTCCGGGACGGCATTCCGGATCGCGAGGATTTCTCTGGCCAGTGGCGTGTGCAGGGACTGTTCGCATGAGAAAATCGCAAAACAAAAACGCAATTTTATTGCCGAACTTCACGGCTATGCCAGATGCGGAGAACTATAAGGGCGCCGTCGCGCTCGCGAATTGTGTAGCGTACGACATAGCCGCGCTTGCCGAACAGAACGCCGATCGGGCGGACACGCGGCGACCGTGTCCGGTATCCGAGACCAGGCATGGCTTCGATCAGCTGGAGCTTGTTCCAGATCGCCGCCATGGCGCGCGCTGCCGCCTGAGGGTTTTCGGGCTTCAGGAAACCATAGAGACGTTGCGCGTCCGAAATCGCTTCGGGCGCAAAAACGATCATCCGATTTTGCGGGGGCCCGGCGGCGGCAACTCGTTCGCTGTGCCCCAACTGCGAACCCAGGTTTTGACATCCTCTAAGGGAACGCCTTCTCCGCTGCGCTCGAAATTCTCCAGACGGCGAAGATCTTCCTCAACGTCGAGGTCGCCTGCTTCCAGGGAATCGAGAAGCGCCAGCGCGTCGGAGACGACGCGCGATTTCTCCTGGCCGCGCAGCTCCGAAAGCATGCGCAGACGGTCATCTGCTTCGCTGTCGAGATCGATCGTGATGCGGGTTCTTGTCATGTGCTGCAGTATAAGACGGAACGCGGCATAACGCCAATGACCGCCTTTGCCGAGATCGGAGTCACGACGAATTTCTCATTCCTGCGTGGCGCGTCGCATCCGAAGGAGATGGTCGCGCAGGCGGCGATGTACGGCTACACGGCCATCGGCATCGCGGACCGCAACACCCTGGCTGGCGTCGTGCGCGCCTTCGACGCGCATGAACAGTTGAAGGCGCAGACAGCCCAGCTGCCGAAGCTGCTCATCGGCGCTCGGCTCGTCTTCGTCGACGGCACACCGGATATTCTCGTCTATCCCACGGATCGCAAAGCCTATGGCCGCCTTTGCCGACTGCTAAGCGACGGCAAGCTGCGTGCGCCGAAAGGCGAATGCCTGCTCACGCTTGGCGATCTTCTGAAATGGCAGGACGGGTTGCTGCTGGTGGTGATGCCGCCGCATCCGCGACGCGACGCAACGACCATCGGGTTGCAGGAAAAAGTCTGGAACGATGGCCTCGCAGATCGGGACGGTGGCCCCGGCTCGATTCCGAAACAAAGCTTCGAGCCTAGAATCCGTGCTGCATCACATGAGATCGAAATGCTGCTCGAGAAACTCGCGGCCGCCGCGCCAGACCGTGTCTGGCTCGGTATATCGCAGCATCTTCAAGGCGACGACGCGCGGCGGCTGAAACTGTGGCGCGATATGGCGGTGCGCGCCTCTGTTCCGCTGCTCGCGACCAACGACGCGCTCTATCACTATGCCGCGCGCCGCGAGTTGCAGGATGTCGTCACCTGCATTCGCGAAGGCGTCACCTTGAACGAAGCTGGACGCCGCCTAGAGGCCAATGCCGAACGTCATCTGAAGCCGCCGCATCAGATGGCAGAGCTGTTCGCCGATGCGCCGGAGGCCATTGCGGAAACGGTGACGTTCGCCGAGCGCATTGCATTCTCGCTGCATCAGCTCAGCTACAATTACCCCGATGAACCGGTACCGCCGGGCAAGAACCCCCAAACGCATCTTGAGGATCTCGTGTGGCAGGGCGCGATGTGGCGCTATCCCGGCGTTCTTCCAGAAAAGGTGCGTGAAACCGTGGAGAAGGAACTGGCGCTGATCGCGAAGATGGAGATCGCGCAGTATTTTCTCACCGTCCACGACATCGTGAAATATGCGCGGCACGAAGCAGAGCTGCCGATCCTGTGCCAGGGCCGCGGATCGGCCGCGAACTCTGCCGTCTGCTACATGCTCGGTATCACGTCCATCGATCCGGTGCAGATGGATTTGCTGTTCGAACGTTTCGTCAGCGAAGAGCGCAAGGAACCGCCTGACATCGATGTCGATTTCGAGCATGAACGGCGCGAGGAGGTCATTCAGTATATCTACAAGCGCTACGGCCATCATCGCGCGGCACTGGCCGCGACCGTCATTCATTACCGTCCGCGCAGTGCGATCCGCGAAGTCGCCAAGGTGTTCGGCCTTACAGAAGATGTCGGCGCCGATCTGGCCAGCGGCGTGTGGGGAAGCTGGGGCAGCCGCTTGAGCGAGCAACAGGTGCGCCAGGGCAAGCTCGATCCCTTCAACCAGACGATCTTTCGCACCGTGCGGCTTGCCAATGAACTCATCGG
>CAZCJI010000303.1:0-4147 GCA_964498625.1 uncultured Rhizobium sp. | reverse complement strand
AGAAATTCACCGAGCGTGCGCGCGGATTCATGCAATCGGCCCAGGGGCTGGCGCTGCGCTCCAATCACCAGCAATTCACGCCTGAGCATCTGCTCAAGGTCCTCATCGACGATGAGGAGGGTCTGGCCGCACGGCTGATTGCAGCTGCCGGTGGAAAGCCGGAGCAGGTGCGCGAAGGCGTCGAGCGCGCGCTTGCGAAGCTGCCTCAGGTGCAGGGCGGGCAGGGACAGGTCTATTTGTCGCCTGAAGCTGCGCGCCTGTTCGACAATGCCGAGCAGGTTGCGAAGAAAGCCGGAGACAGCTTCGTCACCGCCGAATACCTGTTGCTTGCGCTCGCGATGTCGAGCGGCGACAGCGCGCGTATCCTGAAGGACGCGGGTGTCACACCGCAGAATCTGAACAAGGCGATCGCCGATCTGCGCCAGGGCCGCACCGCCGACAGTGCGACCGCCGAGAACCAATATGATGCACTCAAGAAGTATGCCCGCGATCTGACCGAGACTGCGCGCAACGGCAAGCTCGATCCGGTCATCGGCCGCGATGAGGAGATCCGCCGCACCATCCAGGTGCTGTCGCGGCGTACGAAAAACAATCCCGTGCTCATCGGCGAGCCCGGCGTCGGCAAGACCGCTATCGCGGAAGGCCTCGCGTTGCGCATCGTCAACGGCGACGTGCCGGAAAGCTTGCGCGACAAACGGCTGATGGCGCTCGACATGGGTGCCTTGATCGCCGGCGCGAAATTCCGCGGCGAGTTCGAGGAGCGGCTGAAGGCCGTCCTCAACGAGATCACGGCAGCGCAGGGCAAGATCGTGCTCTTCATCGACGAGCTGCACGTTCTGGTCGGCGCGGGCAAGGCGGAAGGCGCGATGGATGCGTCGAATCTGCTCAAGCCGGCGCTGGCGCGTGGCGAGCTGCACTGCGTCGGCGCGACCACGCTCGATGAGTACCGCAAGTACATCGAAAAAGATGCAGCACTGGCGCGGCGTTTCCAGCCTGTATTTGTCAGCGAGCCGACCGTGGAGGACACGATCTCCATCCTGCGCGGGCTGAAGGAGAAATACGAAGTCCATCACGGCGTGCGCATCACCGATGCCGCGATCGTAGCGGCGGCGACGCTCTCCAACCGCTATATCACCGACCGCTTCCTGCCCGACAAGGCTATCGACCTGATGGACGAGGCGGGATCGCGGCTGCGTATGCAGATCGATTCCAAGCCGGAAAAGCTGGACGAACTCGACCGTCGCATCATGCAGCTCAAGATCGAGCGCGAGGCGCTGAAGAAGGAAAGCGACAAAGCCTCGCAGGATCGCCTCGCGACCCTGGAACACGACCTGGCCGGGATCGAAGAGCAATCGTCGGCGCTGACTGCCAAGTGGCAGGACGAAAAGAAATCCGTCCAGAGTGTGCAGAACCTGAAGGAGCAACTCGACCGTGCGCGTGCGGAGGTCGAGATCGCGCAGCGCCGCGGCGACTTCGCCAAGGCGGGTGAGCTGACCTATGGCGTGATCCCCGGTTTCGAAAAGCAGATCGCGGAGATCGACGACAAGAACAAGGCCGCGCTGGTGAACGAGGCGGTGACGCCGGAGAACATCGCGCAGGTCGTGTCGCGCTGGACCGGTATCCCGGTCGACAAGATGCTCGAAGGCGAGCGCGAGAAGCTGCTGCACATGGAGTCTTCGTTGGAGAACCGAGTCGTCGGCCAGAACGAAGCCGTTCGCGCGATCTCCAACGCCGTGCGCCGTTCGCGCGCGGGATTGCAGGATCCGAACCGTCCCATCGGCTCGTTTCTGTTCCTTGGCCCCACGGGCGTCGGCAAGACGGAACTGACCAAAGCGCTCGCATCTTTCCTGTTCGACGACGACACCGCGATGGTACGCATCGACATGAGCGAGTTCATGGAGAAGCACGCGGTGTCGCGTCTCATCGGCGCGCCGCCGGGCTATGTCGGTTATGAGGAAGGCGGCGTGCTCACCGAAGCGGTGCGCCGCAGACCCTATCAGGTCATCCTGTTCGACGAGGTCGAAAAGGCGCACAGCGACGTGTTCAATGTGCTGCTGCAAGTGCTCGATGACGGGCGGCTGACCGACGGGCAGGGCCGTACGGTGGATTTCAAGAACACGGTGATCATCCTGACTTCGAACCTCGGTACGGAATTCCTCACTGGCGAAGATACCCGCGAGTCACGCGCGCAGGTGATGCAGGCTGTGCGGGGGCATTTCCGGCCGGAGTTCCTGAACCGTCTGGACGAGATCATCCTGTTCCACCGCCTCACGCGCGGAAACATGGACAAGATCGTCGATATCCAGATCGCCCGGCTCGACAAGCTGCTCGCTGACCGCAAGATCGAGATCGCGCTCGACGCCAGGGCGCGCGAATGGCTCGCGAATGCGGGCTATGACCCGGTTTACGGCGCGCGTCCGCTGAAACGCGTGATCCAGCGTCGTTTGCAGGATCCGCTCGCGCAGATGCTGCTTGAAGGCAAGATAGCCGATGGCGCCAAGATCAAGGTCGGCGCCGGCAAAAGCGGGTTGACGATCAACGGCCAGGAGTTTGCGGCCTCGGCCGACGAGCTTGATATCGAGCAGACACCGAGCCACTCGATCCACTGAGCGGAACAAACTTCCTCGCAGCGAGTTTCCTTAACCGGAACTCGTTGTGAGGAGATTTTCATGCGTCTCAAGATAGCGCTTCTGTTTGCGCTACTGCTTCTTGCGGCCTGCGGCACGACGGAGAAAACGGTTGTCGTGAATCCGCCGCCCAACAGCACGACTGTGGTCGCGCCCAATGGCGACACCACCGTCGAACATCACGATAATAACTAGGCGCTACTTCGCCTTCGCTTGACGAAGGTCCGTCGAGATATCGGCGACCTTTGTCTCGAGTTTCATCGAGGCAAGCAACGCGTCGATATGAATGCGCTCGCCCAGGAACGCCCGAAGGGCCGCGCCCGCCAGGCGAATGCCTGCGGCCACTTTCACCGCCAGCGGATTGACCTGATTTCCGTTGACGAGGATTTCGTAGTGCAGGTGCGGTCCGGTCGACAGACCCGTGTTGCCGCTATAGGCGACGACCTGTCCCTGGCGTACGTGGCTTCCCGCCCGTATTCCAGGCGCAAGGCGCGACAGGTGACCATAGGCGGTGCCGTAGCCGTTCTGGTGGTTGATCCGCAGGTAATTGCCGTATCCGCCGAGATGTCCGGCGATCTGCACAACGCCAGAACCTGCTGCCATCACCGGCGTACCGACCGGCACGGCGAAATCGATACCTTTGTGCATGCGGCTGTAGCCCAGCACCGGATGGAAGCGCATCCCGAAGCCGGATGAAATGCGCGCGCCATCGACAGGCGTTTTCATCAGCATCGATTTGGCGCTCTGTCCGTGCGCATCGAAATATTCCGCCGGCGAATCCGGATCGGGCTGATAGCGATAGAGCGTCACGGTGCGGCCGCGCAGGTGCATCGTGGCGTAAGAGATCGTGCCCTCACGCGCGGGCTGACCCTCGGGCGTGTAGTAGTAGTTGTAGAAGACCTCGAACGAATCTCCAGGCCTGATGTCGCGCTGGAAGTCGACCTCGTAGGAGAACATGTGGATCATCTCGACCACGACATCGGCCGGGATGCCCGCCTTCATCGCGCTGAGATAGAGGCTGCCGTCGATTGTCGCTCCGGCGCGGTGAACGTGCGCCTCGAGTTTCTTTTCGACGTCGCTGGCCTCGAACGTGCCGCTCGCGGTGCGCGCAATGGTGATGTCGTGCTCGACGGTTGGCGAGAAAGCGATGGACACGAGGTGGTTGACCGGCGTCGTCGTGGCCGGACCGACCGCGCCATCCGCGCTGGCATCGTCGTCGTCGGTGGCACCGATCGGCATGTCGGACGTTTCGTCCGCGGCGGCCATCGCCTGTGCCGGAGTCGAATAGGTCAGATCGAAGGATTGCCCAGCGCGCAGGCTGCGCAAATTGTAGATCTTCGCGAGCGCCACCACGGCGGCGCTGGAATCGTCGATCGAGATGCCGGCATCCTCGAGCGCGCCGGCAAGCGTGTCGCCACGATCCATCGTGATGGTGCGTGTCTCCACACCCGGCATCTGCTTTCCACCATCGGATTCTTCATCCGCGAGGTTGGCATCCAATTGCGCTGGCGGTTGTTGTG
>CAZCJI010000302.1:0-4164 GCA_964498625.1 uncultured Rhizobium sp. | reverse complement strand
CTGATGATGGAGAAGGGGCCGGAATGCGATTTCGCGCGCGAGATCGCGGTCTACTATCCGCTCCACGTCATCATGTCGATTCTGGGTGTGCCCGAGAGCGACGAACCGCTGATGCTCAAGCTGACGCAGGAATTGTTCGGCGGCACCGATCCCGACATGAAGCGCAAGGAGACGGAAGGCACGAACACCAGCACGATCATGGATTTCTTCGTCTACTTCAACAAAATGAGCGCGGAACGGCGTGCCCATCCCGGTGAAGATCTCGCGAGCGTGATTGCCAATGGCAAGGTGAACGGCTGCCCGCTCGGCGATCTGGAGACGGCGTCATATTACATCATCGTTGCGACCGCGGGCCACGACACGACAAGTGCTACGATCGCGGGTGGCCTTCGGGCGCTGACCGAAAACCCCCATCAGCTCGCCAAGCTCAAGGCTAATCCCGATCTGCTCGGTTCGGCCGTGGATGAGATGTTCCGCTGGTCGACACCGGTGCAGCATTTCATGCGCACCGCGACCGAGGACTATCCGCTGCGCGGCAAGACGATCAAAAAAGGCGATGCGCTGCAGCTGCTCTATCTCTCCGGCAATCGCGACGAAGAAGTGTTCGCCGATCCGTTCAAGTTCAAAATCGACCGCGAGAACAACCGCCATGTCGCGTTCGGCTATGGCGCGCATGTCTGCATCGGCCAGCATCTGGCGAAGATGGAGATCAAAGCCTTCTTCAAGGAACTGGTCGGGCGGCTTGAGAAGATCGAGTTGACCGGCGATTCGAAACGCATTCAGTCGACATTCGTATCCGGGCTGAAATCGCTGCCGGTCCGCTACACGCTCGCCGCCTGAAGTTCGGCGAACAGCAGCGACGCCGCGTTCCAGTCCGGCACCACGCGCTCCGCACCGGCGTGAAGAAGGCGTGCGCTCGCGGCCTCGTCCATGTGACCGCCGCCGGCGAAACCCCACACCCGCATGCCTGCCGCAAGCCCTGCTTTCACGCCGTTCACACTGTCCTCGATGACGAGACAATCGCGCGGCGCGACGCCGAGCGCTCCGGCGGCGTGCAAGAAAAGGTCGGGCGCGGGCTTGGCATGCGTCACGTCGTCAGCCGAATAGATATGCGGTGCGAAGTGGTCCCACAGGCCCGTCCGGCGCAGCTTGTAATCGAGCTGATACGTCCGGCTTGAACTGGCCACCGCCATTGGACATCGCAAGGCATCGATAGCGCGTTCGATTCCCGCAATGGCGGCCAATGACTTCTCGCTGATCGCACGTTTCCCCGCATTCACCCGTGCGGGAAAATCCTCCGGCAATTCGCGATTCAGCAGCGCCAGCGAATCTTCTCCGAGCGCGGCATAGAAGGCGCTGTCGCTCATGCCCATAAAGCGCGCGATGAAATCCGGCTTTTCATAGTGCAGACCGTGTTCTGCCAACAGCGCGCGCTCGACCTCGACCGCGATGATCTCGCTGTCCACCAACACGCCATCACAATCGAAGATGACGGCCCCGGTCAGCTGACGAACTCCAGAGCGATTGCCGAGAATTGCAGGACCGCTGCGACCAGAACCGCCGCGTGCCAGATCGCCTTGTGATAGGGAATGCGCTCGATCACATAGAACGCGACGCCCGCCGTGTAAATAAAACCGCCAGCGATCAGCAGCCAGAAATCGAACGTGGCCATCGCGTGCGCCAGCGGCGCGATCACCGTGACGATCAGCCAGCCCATGCCGATATAGAGCGCCAGGCTCGCGATCTCGAACCGGCGCGGGTAGAGCACTTTCAGAACCACCCCGAAGGTAGCGGCAAGCCAGATGATCGCAAGGATGATAGTGCCATAGCCGCCGAGGCGGTTGACGGCAAAGGGCGTATAAGTTCCGGCGATCATGATGAAGATCGCGGCGTGATCGAGCCGGCGCAAAATCTGCTTCGACGGGCGATGATGTGGCACGAGATTGTAGGCCGCAGAGAATCCGATCATCGCCAGAAGACCGAGGCAATAAACAGTCACCGAGACCACCACCGAAAGTCCGGTCACATGGAAAAGCAGCCACAGACTCGCATTGATCGCAAAAACGATACCCAGCACATGCACGATCGCGTCGGCGATATCCTCGTGCCTTGTATAGAGCCGGACGGCCTTCTCGACGGCGATTTCTGCCGGGTTCTTCATGCGAACATCCTACACACAGGATTTGACCCTGACATGAACACTTCTGTTATCGAAATGTTTCCATGCCGCCGTGAAACGATGCCATGTTCCATCCCGCCAAAAAACGGGTCGCAAAATAGAGCGCATAGACCGCAAGCCACGCCGCGCCCCAGGCCCAGTATTTCCATCGCGGCCTGCCGATTTTGACGAGGAGTTCGCGTCCGATCGCGGCGGCGAAAGCCGTAAGGACGAATCGCGTTAACCGCGCCGGGAACGACACCAGCGCGAACAGGAATGGATTGATGTGCGCCGCGCCCGCCTCGACCGCGTAAAGCTTATAGGGCACGCCGGTCATCGCGCCGGTGAACAGGTGCAGCGGCCAGTTGGAGGCGATTTCGTTCTGCGCGCGAGTCAGCAGATCGGGACCGATTGCCGGGATCATCAACATCACGCGCCGCGCGGCTTCCACGTCCTGGCTTGTCCAGAGCCACATGCCGAACCCGGCGATCGATGCCGCTGCCGCCGCAACGACCGACAGACGCAATCCGGCGCGCAACCCGAACCACATGACCACATAGGTGAGCAGAACATCCGGCACGAAGAAGAACAGCGTCGCCTCCGCCACGCCCCATCCCGCCGCCACTGCGATCCAGATCAGTCCCATGGCACCCTGTGAATTTCGCCCGCCAACGCGGCCATGCGCGTCTGCAGCCTATCCATAAATCCTTCGATGCTGCCCTCCCAGAAGAACGGCTCGCCGGCCACGACATCGCAGTTGAACGGCACGATGAACACGCTGTCCTTCGGTAATGCCTTGCCGAGGCCGTGCATGAACAGGGGATGCACCGGCGTCTTTGGCCGCGCCTTGACGAGATGAGCGACACCCTTCTTGAACTGCTGGAGCTGCTCGGGCTCGCCGCGCGAACCCTCCGGAAAGATGATCAGGATTTCGCCGCGATCGAGCGCGTCTTCGCAGGGCGCGAGCGGATTGGTCCCCATCGCATGACCGCCACGCACGATGGGGATGATGCCGATGATCCTGGTCGCGAACCACGCCATCACGCCGTTGCGCATGAAATAGTCCATCGCCGCGACCGGACGGAGTTTCGGCAGAAGCCGCAGCGGATACATCGCCAGGATCGTCATCGTGTCGAGATGGGAATTGTGGTTGGCGACGATGATCGCCGGCCCCTTGACCGGCAGATGCTCGCGCCCGCGCACGGACGTGCCGAGCATGATCGTCAGCACCGGGCGCACGAACAGCAGAAAGAAGGCGCCACGAAGGATGTTGTTCATATCATCCCGGCCGGCCAGACACCGTAGAAGTAGTGCAACAGGTGATAAAACACCGGCGCGGAATAGATCAGGCTGTCCACGCGGTCGAGGATTCCGCCGTGACCCGGGATCAGATTGCTCGCGTCCTTTACGCCGAGATCGCGTTTGCAGGCGGAGATCGTCACATCCCCCAGGAAACCCGTGCATGCGATCAGCGCGCCGGCGCCCGCCGACCACATCATTGGCATCGGTGTGAGATAGGGGCCGACAAAGGTCGCCACCGCAGCTGTCGTTACCAGCCCGCCGAGAAATCCTTCCCACGTCTTTTTCGGGCTGACCTTGGGGATGATCTTGTGACGGCCGAAGAGCTTGCCCCAGGTGAATTGCGCGACATCGTTCAACTCGGTCAACGCGACGAGAAACAGCAACGGGCCTGCCGCATAGCCTAGCTTGTTGCCGAATGTGAGCAGCATGGCGGTGTGGCTGAGCGCGAATACGGTGATCATCAGGCCCCAGCTGAGAAGGCCGACCGCGCGCAGGAACCCGTCCGTGTCGCCGCGCAAGGTGATTGCCGCCGGCATGAACAGGAACATCCAGACCGGGATGAACACCATGAAGAGGCCGAACGAGCCAATATGGGCGAGATAGAATTGTACCGGAATGGCGAGATAGGCGTAGAGCAGAATTGTGCGGTCCACGCGGCGCGTGGGGATGAGCGAGAAATATTCCTTGAGCGCCAGGAACGCCAT
>CAZCJI010000301.1:0-4178 GCA_964498625.1 uncultured Rhizobium sp. | reverse complement strand
CGGCCTGAAAGCTCTCGTCGATCTGGGACAGCTCAAACGCTTCCTCCGCGGTCAGGCGCTTGTCGGCAACGGCCAAAGCAAGCACCAAAGAGCCGCAGATCGACGCGATCACATGCAGCGCCGAGAGAGCAAAGGAGTCGAACGCTTCCACGGCTTTGCGCAGCGCAACGATGCTGCTCTCTGGTTGCGCGACGGAGGTGATGCCCTCGACCGTCATCAGCGGCGCGCCATAACGCTCCGCCGCCCAATCGAGCAGCGGATCCCATGCCTCGCTCTGACGGCGCAGCAGTTCGGCGGGCTTGTCGGTGCGATAGCAAAGGTGATCATGCTTCGCGAACGCCGCGATCTCGGCGACCACTTCCTCGCGGCGCGGCGCCACGCCATCGATGGCGGTGTTCGCGAGCTTGGTGAGCGGCATCGCCTGCGGGTCGATCTCGTCGCCCTGACCACTCCATTCCTTCGTAACCGCTTCGGCTAGCGTGTGCGTCGGCAGATCGAGCGGTAAACCGCGCGGTGTCTTCAGCGCGCGCCCATCGAGAAGGACCGCGTTTCCATCCCCCACAGAAACGCTCTTGTAGAAGCGCTTCATGTTTTCTTCTTGGGCTTACCCAGAAACCGCGCCGCTTCGTTCGCCTTCACGGGATCGCCGTGCAACCGCTTCCGCACCCGCGCGCGCAGGGCGTCTGGCATGCCGTCATGCGGGCCGAGCTTGTGCTTCGGGTGATCGGCCCAATAGCTCTCGCCGATCTCCTTGTTGTACCGCTTGTGAAAGGAATAGAAATACTGATTGACCATTCGCGAGCGCTCGCCGCCGACGATGACCACAACGTCCTCATCGCTGTTGTTGATAATGACATGCGCGATGCCTGTACCGCCGGCCCAGCCGATGAAATCCCCCGCGCTCATTGGCGTGATGTAGCCATCGTTCCAGGCATCGACCTTGCCGGAGACGACGAAGATGAACTCATCCTCGTCGCGCTCCGCGTGCGGCCAACTGGTGCGGCGACCGGGCTTTAGAACCTGCACACGCATGCCGATACGCGAGAAGCGTGCGCGGTTGTCATAGCGCGCGTTGAAAACCAGATCCTCGTCGCTTTTCGGATAGCGGCCTGGTTTTTTGGTCAGAAGATCGCGCCACTGTGCCACGAAATCTGGCTTGCCGCGCTTGCGGCCGACAGTGCTACCCGGCTCGCCTTTGTTCGGGCCGCGCTTGCGCTTCGGCGCGTCAGACCAGAACATACCCATCATACGAAGGTTTTCTTCGCCATTGGGATCGAGGGGGTGCGTCGCCTTGCTGTTGCGGCGAAACGCTTCCGTCATTACGAACAGACGGACATCTTTGTTCGTGTTGTTGATAAGGGTATGCGCAAGTCCTGTGCGCGCGTTGAACGTAACGCCATCACCTTCGCTGAGACGATAGAGGTGGCCATCAGCCCATAGGTCCGGCGCGCCTTCGAGCACAAAACAGAAGATTTCCAGATCGTCCATCGCCATCGGCGGATAGCCGCGGCGGCCCGGCGGAATGCGCAGATGCGCGACGCGGAAATGGTTGATCCCCGTTGCCGCCGAAAGCTCCGACGCAAAGCCGAAATCCTCTGCCGATGAGGGCGGCGCGGCCGGCGCCTCGATCTCGCGCCAGCCAGTGATGAAATTCGGACGTTTCGTGCTCATCGTTTCTTGCTCTTGACGAAATGGTCGCAGGTGTCGTCGGCATTGAAGCCGAGCAGTTCCCAGGACTTCTGCATATGATCAGACAGGGGCGCGGTTACAACAAGCCGTCCGCCGTCCGGCCGTGCAATATCGATGGACCGGGCATGCAGATGAAGCTTGTCGGCGATCGCGCCCTTTCCGCGTGCGGTCTGCGCGCCGTATTTGAAATCACCGACAATCGGAGTTCCGAGGCTCGCCAAGTGCACGCGGATCTGGTGCGTGCGGCCGGTAACGGGTTTCGCCGCGACCCAGGCAAATTCTTCTCCCGCGTGATCGATCACGGCGTAGTCGGTAATTGCGTATTTGGCATCTTCGGATTCCGAAACCTCCATGCGTTCCGCGCCACGGCCGCCTTCTTTCGCCAGCGCCGCCTTGATCGTGCCGCGCTTCTGCTGCGGCACACCGCGCGTCAGCGCCCAATAGATTTTCGAGGCGTCGCGTTGCGCAAGCGACCGCGCGAGCGACGCTGCGGCAGGAACTGTTCGCGCGACAACAAGAACACCGGACGTGTCCTTGTCGAGACGATGCACCAGGCGCGGTCTCTGGTTTTTCTCGAAAGCAAGCTGATCCAGCATCCCATCGACATGCCGCGTGATCCCGCTGCCGCCCTGCGTCGCGAGCCCGGACGGCTTGTTCAGCACGATCACCGACTTGTCCATGTAGAGGATCATGTCCTGCAAGGAGAGGCCGCCGGTATCGCGCCTCGGCGCGGGCGGTTTCTCCTCTTCAACAGGCGCGTTCACCACCTGCGGCGGAACGCGCACTTGCTGTCCGGCCGCAACACGGTCCGCCGCCTTCGCGCGCTTGCCATCGAGCCGCACCTGGCCCGTGCGCAGCAATTTCTCCAGCCGTCCGTGAGTCAGCGCCGGATAGCGCCGCTTGAACCAGCGGTCGAGCCGGATGCCATCTTCATCGGCAGAAATGGAAACGGTCGCGGCACTCATAATGGCCTATTGTTGACGGCGTTGATTTGCTCCCCTAGCGTCGGGACAGGGGATGGGGTTCCCCCTTTAACCGCCGGATGGTCCGAAAACTAGATGGCTGATGACTCCTACCGCAACAATCCGCGGCAGGAGTCTGTCTTCCCGACGCCCGCCGCAAGGCGGGTTTTTCTTGCCCGCCTCGAGACGAGGAGCGCCGCATGTCTTTCGTCACCTGTCTTTATGTAATTGTCGGCGGAGCATTGGGCTCGCTGGCGCGATACGCGGTTTCGGTTTGGGCGCTCCCGGTGAGCCGCGATCTGCCGTGGGGAACGATCGGCATCAATATCGCTGGCTCTTTCATCATCGGTTTCTTCGGCACGTTGACGCTCGCGCAGGGGCGCTATCCGGTTGCCGAAAACATCCGCCTGTTCGCGATGGTAGGCTTCTGTGGGGGGTTCACGACGTTCTCGTCGTTCAGCCTTCAGACGCTCGATCTGATCCGTAGCGGCGCAATGCTGCGCGCGGGCGCGAATATCGTGCTCTCGGTCGCCCTCTGCGTAGCCGCCGTTGCGCTTGGGCATTTCATTGCCGCACAGATCAACGGACACGAGGCACAGGTTGCGCAGCTTCCGATCGAAGAGGAATCCGGCATTCGCGACGGTTAAGACGTCTGCTTCTTGGTCCTGAGTTTCGACCAGTATTCGAGGCGTTTGGCGATTTCACGCTCGAAGCCGGTCTCGCGCGGCGCATAAAGCGTCTCGCGCTCCATGTCGTCGGGGAAATAATTCTGGCCAGAGAATCCGTCTTCGGCTTCATGGTCGTATTCATAACCTTTGCCGTAGCCGAGATTTTTCATCAGCTTGGTTGGCGCGTTGAGG
This sequence comes from uncultured Rhizobium sp., assembly GCA_964498625.1. GTDB lineage: Bacteria > Pseudomonadota > Alphaproteobacteria > Micropepsales > Micropepsaceae > Rhizomicrobium. The sequence goes on along the minus strand of CAZCJI010000301.1, from coordinate 667 downwards.
ATATGCGCCGGTGGCATCAGAGACCCATATTCCTTTGCCGCGCGTTTCGCAGCGCCCAGCGCCGCGTAGACCGCATTCGATTTCGGCGCGGTCGCGAGATAAATCACCGTCTGCGCGAGCGCGATCTCGCCTTCGGGCGAGCCGAGGAAGTCATAGACATCCTTTGCCGCCAGCGCCTGCACCACCGCCTGCGGATCGGCGAGACCGATATCCTCCACCGCTGCGCGCACCAGACGCCGCGCGATGTAGAGCGGCTGTTCGCCACCAACCAGCATGCGCGCCAGCCAATAGAGCGCAGCATCCGGATCGCTGCCGCGGATCGACTTATGCAGCGCGGAGATGATGTTGTAATGCTCCTCGCGGCTCTTGTCGTAAAGCGGCATGCGCCGCTGCACCGCTTGCGTCAGCCCCGCCGTATCCAGCGGCTTGACCGTCTTCACACTGGCCAGTTCTTCCACCAGGTTCAGCAGATAGCGGCCGTCGCCGTCCGCCATGGCGCGCAGGCTGGCGCGTGCGTCGTCGGTCAGCTTCAGCGGCTCGCCGAAATGGGCTTCGGCGCGCTTCAGCAATTCCTCCAACGCGGCATCGTCCAGCCGCCGCAGCACCAGCACCTGGGCGCGGCTCAGCAGCGCGCCGTTCAGTTCGAAGGAGGGATTCTCGGTGGTGG
>CAZCJI010000300.1:0-4194 GCA_964498625.1 uncultured Rhizobium sp. | reverse complement strand
GAGATCGGCGACGGCGTCTTCGAAGTGAAGTCGACCAACGGCGACACGTTCCTGGGCGGCGAAGACTTCGACCTGCGTCTGGTCAACTATCTGGCCGACGAGTTCAAGAAAGAGAACGGCATCGACCTGCGCGCCGACAAGCTCGCGCTGCAGCGTCTGAAGGATGCCGCCGAGAAGGCGAAGATCGAACTTTCGTCCGCGATGCAGACGGAAGTAAATCTGCCCTTCATCACCGCCGATGCCTCGGGCCCGAAGCACCTGACGATCAAGATCACGCGCGCGAAACTCGAAGCGCTGGTCGACGACTTGATCCAGAAGACCGTCGCGCCCGTGAAGCAGGCGTTGAAGGACGCCGGTGTTAGCGCGAACCAGATCGACGAAGTCATTCTCGTCGGCGGCATGACCCGCATGCCAAAAGTCCAGGAAGCAGTGAAGCAGCTGTTCGGCAAGGAGCCGCACAAGGGCGTCAACCCGGATGAAGTGGTCGCCATCGGCGCCGCGATCCAGGGCGGCGTGCTGAAAGGCGAAGTGAAGGACGTTCTCCTTCTCGACGTGACACCGCTGTCGCTCGGCATCGAGACGCTGGGGGGCGTGTTCACCCGCCTGATCGACCGCAACACCACGATTCCGACCAAGAAGTCGCAGATCTTCTCGACGGCTGAGGACAATCAGACGGCGGTGACGATTAACGTCTTCCAGGGCGAGCGTGAAATGGCGGCGGACAACAAATCGCTCGGCCGCTTCGACCTCGCGGGCCTTCCGCCCGCGCCGCGCGGCGTGCCGCAAGTGGAAGTCACCTTCGACATCGATGCCAACGGCATCGTGAACGTGACCGCGAAGGACAAGGCGACCAACAAGGAGCAGCAGATCCGCATCCAGGCGTCTGGCGGCCTGTCGGATGCCGACATCAAGAAAATGGTGCAGGAAGCCGAAGCCCACGCGGCCGACGACAAGAAGCGCCGCGCCGCAGCCGAAGCGAAGAACCAGGGTGACGCGCTGGTCCATTCGACCGAGAAAGCGCTGTCTGAGCATGGCGACAAGGTTGATGCCGGCGAGCGCACCGCCATCGAGAACGCGATCGCGGGCTTGAAGGAAGCGCTGAAAGGCGACGACGCCGACGACATCCAGGCCAAGACCCAGACTCTGGCCCAGGCATCGATGAAGCTCGGCGAGGCCATGTACAAGGCCCAGCAGGCAGCCGGTGAAGGTGCTGCGCCCGGCGCCGAAGGCGAGGCCAAGAAGGACGATAACGTCGTCGATGCCGAATTCTCGGAAGTCGACGAGAACAAGAAGTCCTGAAGACAATATCCTCGGGGCCGCTCGCGATGAGTGGCCCCGAGGGCTTTTCATTCACTCGGCTGGGCGATGAGCAAACGCGATTACTATGACGTCCTGAACTGCAAGAAGGGTGCGCCGGTCACCTAACTCAAGGCGTCTTATCGCAAGCTCGCGATGGAGTTCCATCCCGACAAGAATCCCGGCGACCACACCGCCGAAATCAAATTCAAGGAAATCAACGAGGCCTATGACGTCCTGAAGGACGATCAGAAGCGCGCGGCCTATGACCGCTTCGGCCATGCCGCGTTCGAGCAGGGCATGGGCGGACGTGGCGGCGGAAACCCGTTCGATTTCGCGTCTTCGTTCACCGACATCTTCGACGATCTGTTCGGCGAATTCGGTGGCGGCAAGAATCGCCGCCGTCAGAATCGCGGCGGCGATCTGCGTTACAATCTCGAGATATCCCTCGAGGAATCGTTCAAAGGCCGCTCCGCGCAGATCAAGGTGCCGAGCGCGGTGGCCTGCGAAAGCTGTGGCGGTACCGGCGCGGAGGCCGGCTCGAAGGCCGAGCAATGTCCGACCTGTTCAGGCATCGGCAAGGTGCGCGCGCAGAACGGCTTCTTCACCATCGAACGCACCTGCCCGCAATGCCGCGGCACCGGAAAGATCATCCGCAACCCGTGCAAGCAATGCAAAGGCGCGGGCCATGTGCAGAAGGAACGCACGCTCTCGGTCGATGTGCCCCCCGGTGTTGAGGAAGGCACGCGCATTCGTCTTTCCGGTGAAGGACAGGCCGGATTGAACGGCGGACCGGCCGGCGACCTCTACATCTTCATCTCGGTCGCGCCGCACGCCATCTTCCAGCGCGACGGCCACGATCTTTATTGCCGCGCGCCGATCTCCTTCGTGCAGGCGACTCTCGGCGGCTCGATCGAGGTTCCCACGCTCGATGGCGGGCGCGCGAAGATCAACATTCCGGAAGCGACGCAATCCGGCCGCCAGTTCCGTCTGCGCGGCAAGGGCATGCCCGTGCTGCGCGGCGGCGGCATGACCGGCGACCTCTACGTCGAGGTGGCGGTGGAGACACCGGCCAAGCTCAGCAAGAAGCAGAAGGAGCTGCTGCGCGCTTTCGAAAAGGAAAGCGCTGAAGGCACCAATCCGGAATCCGAAGGCTTCATGGCCAAGCTGAAAGAATTCTGGAACAGCGGCGAAAAGGCGTAAGCTTCGCCGTATCGATGCTGGACCAGATTCGCTTCCTCGCCCGCCTGATCGCAAGGCCGGTGCATACCGGCGCGGTTGCGCCGTCGAGCCGCGCGCTCGGCCGTGCGATGGCGCGCGAGGTCGATTTGAAAAGCGGGCTTCCCGTGCTCGAACTCGGCCCCGGTACCGGCGTGGTGACGGAAGCGTTGCTCGACCGCGGCATCGCGCCGGCCCGCCTCACCGCGGTCGAATACGATTCGGGTTTTGCCGCGCGGGTGCGCGAGCGCTGCCCCGGCGTGCAGGTGATCGAGGGCGATGCCTTCAATCTCGAAAAGACGCTGGATGGAAGGCTGAGCGGTCCGCTCGCGGCCGTCGTCTCCAGCCTGCCGCTTGTCAACTTTCCGATGGCGATGCGCACGGGCTTGCTCGACGACATCTTCCGCCGTCTCGCGCCAGGCGCGCCGTTCATCCAGTTCTCTTATCGTATCAGGCCGCCGGTCCCGGCGCCGCAGGGCGTTGATCTGAAGCAGGCTGCGGTCATCTGGCTGAACCTCCCGCCGGCGAGGGTGTGGGTCTATCGGAGACAATAAAAAGGCCCGCGAAAGCATCGCGGGCCTTTCTGCATTCCAATAGAGAGAGGAGCTTACTCTGCCGCTTCCGCCAGCGCCGGCGCGGCTTCGAGTACGTCCTTGCCGACGTGCTGCTCGAACTTCTTGAAGTTCTCGCGGAACATGCCAACCAGTTTCTTCGCCTGCGCGTCGTAAGCCGCCTTGTCGGCCCACGTATCGCGCGGATTCAGGATCTTGGTATCGACGCCCGGCACCGCAACCGGAACGCGGAAACCGAAATGCGGATCGACGCGCATCTCGGCATGCGCGAGCGAGCCGTCGAGTGCCGCGGCCAGCAACGCGCGCGTTGCCTTGATCGGCATACGAGATCCGACGCCAAAAGCGCCGCCCGTCCAGCCGGTGTTGACCAGCCAGCAGTCGGAGCCGTGCTGCGCGATCAGGTCACGCAGCAGATTGCCGTATTCGCTCGGATGGCGCGGCATGAACGGCGCGCCGAAACAGGTCGAGAAGGTCGGCTGCGGCTCCTTGCCGAGGCCCTTCTCTGTACCCGCGACCTTCGCCGTGAAGCCGGAGAGGAAGTGGTACATCGCCTGGCTGGGCGTGAGCTTCGCGATCGGCGGCAGCACGCCGAAAGCGTCCGCCGTCAGCATGATGACGTTCTTGGGATGCCCGCCGCGTCCGGTCTCGCTCGCATTCGGAATGAAATCGATCGGATAGGCGGCGCGCGTATTTTCCGCGTAATGCGCGCTGTCGAGATCGAGTGTGCGCGTTTTGGGATCCATCATCACGTTCTCGAGCACGGTACCGAAACGCTCGGTGGTCGAATAGATTTCCGGCTCCGCCTCGCGTGAGAGCTTGATCACTTTCGCATAGCAGCCGCCTTCGATATTGAAGACGCCGTGCTCGCTCCAGCCATGCTCATCGTCGCCGATCAGGGTGCGCGACGCATCGGCCGACAAGGTCGTCTTGCCCGTTCCCGAGAGGCCGAAGAAGATCGCGGTATCGCCACCCTTGCCCATATTGGCCGAGCAATGCATCGACATGATGCGTTTGGCGGGCAGCAGGTAGTTCATGATCGTGAAGACCGACTTTTTCATCTCGCCGGCATAGGACGTGCCGCCGATCAGGATGGTCTTCTTGGTGAAAT
>CAZCJI010000299.1:0-4216 GCA_964498625.1 uncultured Rhizobium sp. | reverse complement strand
CACGAACCCGTCACTCTCGGTTGGCGGTTCGCTGGCCTCATGCCAGAGTGCCCTCAAGAGGGAGCCCGCTTCGCGGGCATCGCCATTTCCGAGGGGGACGTTTCATGGCCGGAATTCCGGAAGATCCCGTTGCCGAGCAGCATGATCTTAAGCGCTCGCTGGGGCCCGTCCACCTGATCGCACTGGGCATCGGCGCCATCATCGGCGCGGGTATTTTCGTTCTGACTGGGCATGCCGCCGCCAGCTATGCGGGGTCGGGTGTCGTGATCTCGTTTGCGATTGCCGGTACCGGCTGTCTGTTTGCCGGACTTTGTTACGCCGAGTACGCGGCCATGATCCCGGTCGCCGGCAGCGCCTATACCTACACGTATGCCACGATGGGCAGGCTGATGGCATGGATCATCGGCTGGAACCTAGTCCTCGAATATCTTGCCGCTGGATCGACAGTGGCCGTGGGCTGGTCGGGCTATTTCAGCGACTTCATGGCCAAACAAATGCACATGCCGATCCCGGCAGCATTCGATGGCGCGCCGTTCAAGCTCGAAGGCTTCCACAATCTCGTGGCCACGGGCACGTATTTCAACCTCCCCGCTGTCGCTTTGGTTGCTCTCGTCACCTTCGTGCTAATCGTCGGTGTGAACATGAGCGCGAACTTCAATAACGCGATGGTCGCGATCAAACTCGCGATCGTGCTTGTCGTGATTTTCGTGGGCTTCAATCACATCGTCCCCGCCAATCATATGCCGTTGATCCCGGAGAACACCGGCACGTTTGGCCAGTTCGGGTGGACCGGTGTGTTCCGTGCGACCGGCGTGATCTTCTTTGCCTATATCGGCTTCGATGCCGTGAGCGTCGCGGCGCAGGAAGCGCGAAACCCGCAACGCGATGTACCTTTGGGTATTCTGGGTTTGCTGCTGATCTGCACGGTGCTCTACATGCTGATGTCGTGGGTCGTGACGGGCATCGCACCGTATCAGAGCCTAAACGTCGCGCATCCGGTCAGCCAGGCTGTCGATGCCATCGCCGATACACGCTGGCTGACGCCTTTCGTGAACGCCGGTGCCGTCGTCGGTCTCGCTTCCGTCGTTCTTGTGCTCCTGCTCGGCCAGTCGCGCATTTTCTATGCCATGTCGAAGGATGGGATGATCCCGCAACTCTTCAGTGAGGTTCATCCGCGTTTCAAGACGCCATGGCGCGGTTCGCTGATCACCGGCGCGTTCTGCGCGCTGGGTGCGGGGGTTCTTCCGCTCGATATCTTGGGTGAACTCGTCTCCATCGGCACGCTACTCGCTTTTGTGATCGTGTGCGCTGGCGTGATGGTGCTGCGGGTGCAGCGGCCAAAGATAAAACGCCCGTTCCGCGCGCCATTGATCTGGATTGTGGGGCCGCTCGGCATCTTCATGTGCGGCTTCATGATGGTGTTTTTGCCGCTCGACACATGGCTGCGGCTTGGCGTGTGGACGGTTATCGGTCTGGTGATCTACGCGCTCTACAGCGCACATCACGCCAAACCACCCCGCTTCAAGCTTGAGGACGCGGCGTAAGATGAGCGACGTATCCCTCTCCCAACCCCATCCCATCGCCGCCGAGGAGAGCGAGCTCAAGCGCTCGCTCGGGCCTGTCAGCCTGATCATGATGGGCATTGGCGCAATTATTGGCGCCGGCATCTTCGTCATCGCGGGAACTGCGGCCGCAGAGCATGCTGGCCCCGCAGTCATGGTCTCGTTCGTCATCGCGGGGCTCGGCTGCTTGTTCGCCGGGCTTTGTTATGCCGAGTTCGCCTCGCTGATCCCGGAATCTGGCAGCGCGTACACCTATGCCTACGCCACGATGGGCCGCTTCATGGCGTGGTTCATCGGCTGGAACATGGTGCTGGAATACATGGTCTCGTCGTCAACCGTTGCGGTGGGCTGGTCAGGTTATCTGGTAAGCTTCCTGCAAAACCTGGGGTACAACTTCCCCGCCGCTTACGCCAACGCACCTGTTGCGGGCACAGGCTTTCACGATCTGCATTTGACCGGCGCGATCGTCAATCTTCCTGCGGTCCTACTGATCGTCTTTCTGACAGTATTCTTGGTCGTGGGCGTGAGCGAGTCCGCGCGCTTCAACGCAGCGATGGTGATGGTCAAGACCGGGATTGTGATACTCGTCATCCTGTTCGGCCTTCCGCATATTCACACCGCCAATTTGACGCCGTTCATTCCGCCCAACGCGGGCACGTTCGGAAAATTCGGCGTCACCGGAATCCTCGCCGCGTCCGGCCTGATTTTCTTCGCTTACATTGGTTTCGAGGCGGTATCGGTGGCGGCGCAGGAATCAAAAAACCCGAAGCGCGACCTGCCCATCGGCATCCTCGGCTCGCTCGCCATCTGCACCGTGCTCTACATGGGCATGGCGCTGGTGCTGACAGGCATCACGGACTGGCGCACGCTCGACGTGCCCAACCCGGTTTCGTTCGCGCTCGGCAAGATTCCGTCGTTGAGCTGGATGGTCCTGCCGATCAACATCGGCGCAATGGTGGGCCTCGCCTCGGTCGTATTCATCGGTCTCTACGGCCAGTCACGCATCTTCTATTGCATGGCGCGCGACGGTTTCCTGCCACCGGCGTTCTCGGCCGTGCACGAGCGCTTCCGCACGCCCCATCGCGGCACGATCATCGTGGGCTTCTTCGCGGCGCTTGCCGCCGCAATCCTGCCGCTCGATATCCTCGCCGACCTCGTATCCATCGGCACGCTGCTCGCATTCGTGGCGGTTTGCGGCGGTATCCTTATCCTGCGGCGCACCGCACCGTTGGCCAAGCGTCCGTTCAAGACGCCTTTCGTGTGGTTCGTGGCGCCGGCGGGTATCGCCACCTGCGGGCTGATGATGTTCAGCCTTTCGGACGGAACCTGGGTGCGGTTGGTCTTGTGGACCGCGATCGGCGTCGTGATCTATTTCACCTACGGCGTCTGGCATGCGGCACCGTCGAAGTGGAAGGTCAAGAACGAAAGCTGATAGCTTTCGCCCATGAGCTATCGCTCCCTTCGCGAGTTCATCGCCCGGCTTGAGGCCGGCGGCGAACTCGTGCGCGTGCGCGAGCCGGTCTCGACCGTCCTGGAGATGACCGAAATCCAGACACGCCTTCTCGCCAAGGAGGGCCCGGCGGTGATTTTCGAGAGGCCGATCAAGGCCGACGGCTCTCCGTCCGACATTCCTGTGCTGGTCAACCTGTTCGGCACGGTGAAGCGCGTCGCGATGGGCGTGACGATGGGCGGCATCGAACGCACAACCGCCGCATCGTTGCGCGAAGTTGGCGAACTGCTCGCGCAGCTGCGCCAGCCCGAACCGCCACGCAGTTTCGGAGAGGCCTTCGACCTTTTGCCGCTCGCCAAAACGGTTATAGCCATGAAGCCGAAGACCGTGTCGCGCGCCGCCTGTCAGGAGATCGTTCTCAAAGGCGGCGACATCGATCTCAATGCGCTCCCGATCCAGACCTGCTGGCCGGGCGAGCCGGCGCCGCTGATCACCTGGCCGTTGGTCGTGACCAAGGGACCGTCTGAAAAGCGCGAGGACAATTTCAATCTCGGCATTTACCGCATGCAGGTGCTGAACAAGAGCCACGCAATCATGCGTTGGCTCCGTCATCGTGGTGGCGCACAGCACCATGCCCGTTGGGCCAAAGAGAAAGCGGCCCCTCTTCCCGCCGCCATCGTGCTCGGCGCCGATCCGGGAACGATCCTCGCAGCGGTGACACCTATTCCAGACACGTTGTCCGAGTATCAATTCGCGGGACTTCTGCGCGGCAATCGCGTCGAACTGGTCAACTGTATCACGCAGCCGCTGAAGGTGCCCGCCGAAGCGGAAATCGTGATCGAGGGCGAAGTCTCGCTCACCGACTATCGCGATGAAGGTCCCTATGGCGACCACACGGGCTACTACAATTCGGTTGAGCAATTTCCGGTCTTCACCGCGACCGCGATCACCATGCGGCAAAAGCCTATTTATCTTTCGACATTCACGGGACGCCCGCCGGACGAGCCGTCGATCCTCGGCGAGGCGCTGAACGAAGTGTTCGTGCCGCTGCTGCGTCAGCAGTTTCCGGAGATCGTCGATTTCTGGTTGCCGCCGGAAGGCTGTTCCTATCGCATCGCCGTGGTATCGATGAAGAAGGCGTATCCCGGCCACGCCAAGCGCGTGATGATGGCGGTGTGGTCCTATCTGCGCCAGTTCATGTACA
>CAZCJI010000298.1:0-4217 GCA_964498625.1 uncultured Rhizobium sp. | reverse complement strand
GGATCAGGATCGGTTCCTTAGGCGAGCGCACGCTTTTGTACGCGCCGATGTTCACCGTCGGGTTCAGCTGGATCGAGGAGAAATATGATCCCGGAGCAAACACGGATGAAATCTTCAGCTTCTCGAACGCGGTCCAGTTCTTGAGCGCGACGTTGGTATAGACCAGCGGCGTCTTGATCAGCGCATGCAGTGCCGCTTTCTGTGCCTCGGGCAGTTCCGGCACGAGATAGGGGATGATCATGTTCCAGCTCGCGAGCACGGCGTGCTTCGCGCGCACGCGCACCACTTCGCTGCCGCCGGACGACCGCGCATAGGCGATCTCCACGCCATCCTTCGTGTTGCGTGCGCGCACGACGAGGCTGTTCAGCCTGATACGCACGGCGTTGCCCACGCGGTCGAGCTTGGCATAATCGCAACGCGCGCTCACGATATCCTTTGCATCATGGCCCGGCATCGCATCCGGAATCAGGTCGCGCACCAAGAGCCGCGCGATAGAAGCGTTGCCGTCCGGAAAGTGAAACGTGTCCGACCCGCCGGTGGTGGAGTAGCCGCGCGGCGTATAACCCATGCGCGCCGTGCCGCCGGGCGCGAGCTTCAATCCCTGAAAGCCCGGAAAGCCGACGCCCCAGCAATCCAGCGCCGACACCGCATCGATCCCGCATCCCCACAGACCATCGGTGCGCCGCGCATAGAACGGGATCGCGCCCGGATCGGCCTTCACGACGTGGAGCAGATAATCCTTGTAGGAGAGCCGCCAGAGCTTGTCTTTCTTCTGATCCGACGTGAGGCCGGGATAGTAGTCCTCCATGCTTTCCTCGATGCGCGCGATGTCGTGACGCACCGTATCGGGGAACGGCGTCTTGGCGAGAAACGGTTTGACGGTGCCCGGCGGAAAGTTGCGCTTCGTCGTGCCGGTGTTGACGAGCCTGTCGACGCCGAACGTCTCCTTATCGAAGAACACGCCGGTGTTGAGACCCATCGACTGGTAGAGCTTCGGGTCGTTGCATTCCCTGGCCAGCGCGACCGGATCGACGCCGAGCGCTTTCAGCAACCCCGCGGCGATGGGGCGATAGGGCGTCGGGCTGTCGATCTCCAGCGTGCCGCCGTTGATGATCTCCATGCGTCCGCCGACGTGGAACTCGTTCCGCTTGGCGTGGCCGCCGAAATCGTCGTGGTTGTCGAGGATGAGGATGCGCGCCTTGGGATTCTTCGCGCGATAGAAATGCGCCGCCGACAACCCGCTGATACCGCCGCCGACCACGACCAGATCGTAGCTCTCATGCGAGTCGGTCAGCCCGTGCGCGCTGTTCCAGAAATCGCCGTTGCGCAGTTCATGCGCCGCCTCAAACGACCCCGGATGCGACCCGCGCATTCTCAGACGCGTGGGCGGATAATAGTCCGGCGCATTCTGCGGCTCGCTGTTTTGCGCCGCGTCAGCCGGTGCCAGCCCCGCGACCGCCGCCGCCGTTCCGACCGCCGCGCCCTGCAAAAAATCGCGCCGCGCAATGGGCTGGTCCATGCCGAATTCGCGGTCGCGCTTCGAGGTCACGGTCTACATCCCACCCAGACAGAGATATTTGATCTCCAGATAATCATCGATGCCGTACTTCGAGCCTTCGCGGCCGAGGCCGGATTGTTTGACGCCGCCGAACGGCGCCACCGCGGTAGAGATGATCCCGGTATTGATGCCGACGATGCCGGCTTCGATGGCTTCGGCCACGCGCCACACGCGCTTCAGGTTCTGCGCATAGAAATAAGCGGCCAGTCCAAACTCGGTGTCGTTCGCCAGCCGGATCGCGTCTTCATCGGTGTCGAATGCTATCACGGGGGCGAGCGGGCCGAACGTCTCCTCGCGCGCGACCAGCATGTCCTGTGTCGCGCCGGTGATGATCGTGGGCTCGAAAAACGTGTGGCCGAGCTTGTGCGGGTGGCCGCCCATCACGACCTTCCCGCCTTTCGCCACCGCGTCGGCGATGTGCTCTTCCATCTTGGCGACGGCGGCCTTGTCGATCAGCGGGCCCTGCGTGACGCCGGGTTCGGTGCCGTTGCCGACTTTGAGCTTGCCGACAGCCACCTTCAGCTTCTCGACGAACGCGTCGTACACACCGGCCTGCACATAAAGCCGGTTCGCGCAGACGCAGGTCTGTCCGGTGTTGCGGTATTTCGAAGCGATGGCGCCTTCGACGGCGGCGTCCAGATCGGCGTCGTCGAACACGATGAACGGCGCGTTGCCGCCAAGCTCCATCGATACTTTCTTGATCGTTGGTGCGCACTGCGCGAGCAGCTGTCGCCCGATCTCGGTCGAGCCGGTGAAGGTGAGCTTCGCGACGTCGGGGTTCGAGGTCATCTCCGCGCCGATCTCGCGCGCCGATCCGGTCAGCACATTGAACACGCCTTTGGGAATCCCCGCGCGATGCGCGAGCTCGGCCAGCGCCAGCGCGGAATAGGGCGTCTGCGTCGCGGGCTTGCAGACGAACGTACAGCCGGCGGCGAGTGCGGGGCCGGCCTTGCGCCCGATCATCGCGCTCGGAAAATTCCACGGCGTGATCGCGCAGACGACGCCGACCGGCTGCTTCAACACGACGATGCGCTTGTCGACCGCATGGCTCGGGATCACGTCGCCATAGATGCGCTTTCCTTCTTCCGCGAACCATTCGATGAACGACGCGGAGTAAGCGACCTCGCCCTTGGATTCGGCGAGCGGCTTTCCCTGCTCCAGGGTCATGATCAGCGCGAGATCGTTCGCATGCGCGTGCATGAGATCGTTCCAGCGGCGCAGGATGGTGGCGCGCTCGCCTGCGGTCTTCGCCGCCCATTCCGGCTGCGCGCGTTTCGCCGCCGCGATGGCCGCTTTGGTTTCTGCGCCCAAGAATTTCGGCACGGTACCGAGAACCTCATCGGTCGCCGGATTGGTGACGTCGATGATCTGGCCGGAGTCGGCTTTGCGCCATTCGCCATCGACGTAGCATTCCTGGCGGAAGAGAGCGGGGTCTTTGAGGTCCATGGCGGTCTCCGTGAAAAGCTACGCCTACCCCAATTGTTGTGGCGGAGGATAGGGCGGCATCTATCCCTATGGGCTGCATGAGAAACTTTGTTTCAGAACAGCGCCTTGTTGACTTTTGTTCTTTATTTGTTCTATTCTCTTTTCATGCAAGCGAACCTCTTTTCCAACCCTGTTATCGACCTGCTCCTGATCCGGGAACGGCTGGGGGCCGTCTCCGGCCCGATCCGTGATCCTCAGCGGCTCGATCCGGTCAGCCAGTTCGTACGCAGCTTCATCGGAAGCCGCACCCACGATCATGATTCCTGGCAGGCGTTTGCGCGGCTGGCGCGACGCTATCCCGATTGGAACGACCTCGCGGATGCGCCGGCCGCAGAGATCGAGGCGCTGCTTGCGGGCGTCACGCATGCGGACAAAAAGGCTCCGGAGCTGAAAGACGCGTTGCGCAAGATCCGGGTGCGCGCCGGTGCGCTCGATCTGGAATTCCTGCGCGATCATCCCGTCGCACAGGGATTGCGGTGGCTTGAGGAGATTCACGGCGTCGGCCGCAAGATCGCGGCTTCGACGTTGAACTTCAGCACGTTGCACAAACGTGCCTTCGTGATCGACACGCATATCCTGCGGGTGTTGCGGCGCTTCGGTTTTGTGAAACCGTCCGCAAACACCGAAGAAGTTTATAATGTGGTCATGGCGGCAGCGCGCGATCTCGATGCCGACGATTTCTATGAACTGCACTGGTATCTGAAGCGTCTGGGTCAACAGGTCTGTGGGCATGCCCGCGCGCAATGCGGCGTGTGTCCGCTCAGTGACGTTTGCCTCAAACGTATGGAGGGCGGCGGCATGGGCCGCGCGGCATGAGCCATGCGGGCCTCGCCGCAGACCATCGCGCAACTGCGCGCCACGCTTTCGAAGGCGGCGCTTGAGGCGCCGGACAAACAGGCGCGTGTTCCGCTCGGCTTTGCTGAAGCCGATCGTGCATTGCGTGGCGGCCCCGCGCGCGGCGCGCTGCACGAAGTGTTTGCGCACCCTGGTCACGAAGCCTCTGCCACGGGATTTGCCGCCGGCCTCGCCGCGCGCATGGCGAGCGGTAAACCGATCCTCTGGATCCGGCAGGATTTTTCTGCGCTTGAATTCGGGGAGATCGCGGCGACGGGTCTGCTTGAACTCGGCATCGATCCGTCGAAGTTTTTGATCCTGCGCGTGGCCCATGCGGAAG
>CAZCJI010000297.1:0-4223 GCA_964498625.1 uncultured Rhizobium sp. | reverse complement strand
GCGCGCGTGATCCAGGACCACATCAAGAAGCCGCTCGCCGACGAGATCCTGTTCGGCAAGCTCAAGGATGGCGGCACGGTGCGCGTGCTTCTGGACCGCGACGCCGACAAGCTGGTGTTCGAGTTCGTCCCCGCGGACGCCAAACCGCGCCCGCCCGCATCGCGCAAGAAGAAAACCGAGCCGGAAGAGAGCGTATGACGTGGTCCATGAGGGTTTTCGGCGCGCGCTAGGATTGGCGGCCACGTGTTGTGCGGTTCTAGCAACCAGCGCATTGGCGGAAGTTCCGCTGACGAAAGACGCGACCCGGCATGTGATGGTCCCCGCCTTTGTGAACGGCAAGGGCCCGTTTCCTTTCATGCTCGATACCGGGGCCGACGAGAGTGCGGCTTATGCCTGGTTTGCAAAATCGCTCAATCTTCCGAAGGGTGGAAAGCGCGAGCTAAATGGCGCAACGGGTTCCGTTGCGATGACCGGCACGCTGCTGTCCGAACTGCGCATCGACGGACACGCGCTCCACAATATCGACGCCGATACAATTCCGGACCGGCCGGATCACGCGCAGATCGCTGGCGTAGCTGGTGCAGACATGATGGCTGGAAAGCTGGCCGTTCTCGATTTTGGATGTGGCAAGTTCGCGCTTCTGCCCCTGACCGACCCGTTCACAGTGGTGGGCGCCAAAGCAGTGTTCGTGAAAGCGGGTGCCATACCGGATGGAAAGCAACTCACGTTGCCGGTTGCGATAAATGGCGTCACTGGCGTGGCGATGCTCGACAGCGGCGCGCGCGCCAGCATCGTCAACACGAATTTCGCGCGCGCCGCCGGCGTCGATATCTCGAAATTCCACGGCACGGCATCGACACGCGGCGCCGCGGGACAATCGGTGAACGCCGCCGTTGGCCCTATCGGTACTGTGCGTTTCACCGGGATCGTGCGCGATCACGCAACGGCGCGTGTAGCAGACCTCCCTTCGCTCCAGGGCATGGACCGCGCGATGATCTTGGGCCTTGATCTGTTGCAAGGGACGCGATTGACAATCGACTACAGGGCGCGGCGTTTCTGGGTCGGGGCATCGGTCTGCCCGGAACACGGCTGAGCACGTAGCCATGCCGCCGAAGATCGAAGGTCTTTGTCCGCTGATACAGGTCTTCGACATGGTGGAGTCGCTTGGCTTCTATTGCGATGTGCTGGGCTTCGAGGTGCATCAAAACGCGCCGTGGTTCGACGCGCCGTACCGGCACTGCAACTGGGTCTGGCTGAAGCGCGGATCGGCCGAGCTGATGCTCAACACGGCGTATGAGGCGGATCAGCGGCCCGCCTCGCGCGATCCCGCGCGGGTGAGCGCGCATCGCGATACGGGGTTCTATCTCGGATGCCCGGATATCGAAGACGCGTATCGTTTGCTGAAAGAAGCGGGCGTCGCGTGTAAACCGCCGACTGTTGCGCCGTACGGCATGAAGCAGCTTACTTTCAACGATCCAGACGGCTATAACCTCTGCCTGCAACTGCCGAATGCTTAAGCCGACTCCCTACATTTCACGCTTTACGGCGCGACTACCAAATGGCGTCTTCCATGGAGCGCGTTCCAAGGCATTTCGGGAAATTGCTACATCCAAAGAAGATGTCGCCAGAATTTGTACCGCGCTTAGCGAGCCGCTTGACCATCGGTGCATCGCAGCGGGGACACCGCACGGCTTTATTTGTTTCGCCTATCCTTGAATTGGTTCGTTCGGGAAGATCACCATCAAGCCGAAACGGCGGTCGGGGCTCGTGTCTCTCAACGTATTCGTAGACGTAGTAGCCTGTCGCAAAAGACGATGCGCCCACGAGAAAGATTAGAAATCGTAGCTGATAAAAACCGTGTGGCACAAACACGCATGCGGTTATCAATGACAGCCACACGGCGAGCATTAGTAGCCCCGCCGCTGATCCCAATATTATGGATCTTTTAGCTTTGCGCATCGCTTTTGTCTCCAGCTTTGGAGCCTATGCCGTCAGGCTTAAACGCGCGTTTAATTAGCGTGGCCTGCACTCGTATCCATCTTTACCTCAAGGCTTCGGAGCGCATTGCTACCGCTCATTCCGCGGCACACCGTCTTCGCCGATTTCATAATAGTCACCTTTGTCCGCCGTGAAGATGTGAATGGCGAGCTTCGTGCCGGTGGGTTTGTCGAAGGCGCCCATCGACAGCCCGATCCAGTCGCGGAAGAGGGGATCGAAGAACAGGGTCGCGCCGCACACCTTGCAGAATCCGCGCCGCACTTTCTCCGACGAGCGGTACCAGGTGACGTTCTCGCTGCCTTCGATCGTCACGCGGTCGCGCGGGATGTCGGTGCCCGAATAATAATGGCCTGAGACCTTGCGGCAGATCGTGCAGTGGCACGCGTCCGGCGGCACCAGTTCGCCGTCGACGCTGAAGCGCACCGCACCGCAAAGGCAGGACCCCGTGTGCTTTTCCATTCTCGCGCTCCTTGCAATGCGCCTGCGCGCACCCATTTCTACGGGCTCTGCCGCGCGGGGGCAATTTCGCTCGCCGCAGTGCAGCGAAGGAGAACGATTCTTGAGGGCGTTCAAGGAGATGACCGCAGCAACGGGGATTTGAATTGCGAATTCGAATAAAAAACCTGTCTGTTCTGCATGGCGGCGGTGATCGATGAGGCATCGAAAATCGCAATTCAAAAACGCAATATGATTGCGT
Organism: uncultured Rhizobium sp.; assembly: GCA_964498625.1. Classification (GTDB taxonomy): domain Bacteria; phylum Pseudomonadota; class Alphaproteobacteria; order Micropepsales; family Micropepsaceae; genus Rhizomicrobium. The sequence continues at coordinate 1,528 of CAZCJI010000297.1, read as the reverse complement.
TCGGGAGCGGCAGATGAGCGAGACAATTACCGGCGGGTGCCTTTGCGGTGCGGTGCGTTATGAAGCAAAGGGTGAGCCCCGGTTCGCAGGCTATTGTTTCTGCAACGATTGCCGCCGCCAATCGGGCTCCGGATACATCGGCTTCATGGGGTTCGACGCGAGCGCCATCGCGATCACCGGCGCGGTGCTGACCCATTCGCACAAGCTCGGCGACGGCCGGGTCGCGGATCGCAATCACTGCGCCGCATGCTGGAGCCTCGTCTACGGCGGCATCGTGGGCGAAACCGACAATCACACGATCTATGCCGGTTCGCTGGACGATCCCGCGCGGTTCAGACCGGCGATCGGAATCTTCGGCAGCGAAAGGGCGCCATGGGTCGTGGTGCCGGAAGGGGTGACGGTGTTCGACCGCATGCCTAGTGGATAAATTCCTTAAAATACTCTATTGACTCCATATATAAGGAATAATAGTGATATATAGTGATATATTGGAGTGGCCACGATGGCCGGGGATTTCTATTCTATCGACGAGGTGGCAGAGCGTCTGGGCCTGCATGTCCGCACCGTCCGCAACCATGTCCGCGACGGGAAGCTCAAGGCTGTGCGCATCGGCAAGCAGTACCGCATCGCGCGCGAGGATCTGGAGGCGCTGACTGGCCGCGGCCCCGTGCGCCGCACGCGTCACAGCGAGGTATCGAGCATCGTGACCGTCGATGCGCTGCCGCGCGAACTCGCCGATCGCATCACCACAGCGTTGACCGCGTCGGCCAAGAGCCGCGACGAGGGCGATCAGCGCCTGCGCATCGACACGCTCTATGACGAGGAGCGCGCGTCGCTGAAGGTGATCGTCACCGGCGGCATCGCAACGACCGCGTCGCTGCTCAAATTCATCGATGTGCTGCTGGCGCCGTGAGCGCGATCTACAGATCGGAACGCGGCGCACGTGCCGTGCGGGAGCGCTATGTCGCATTCCTCGATCGCTGGCCGGTGCCGAGCGAACGCATCATGGTGCCTACGCGCGAGGGCGAGACGTTCGTGCTCGCCTGCGGACCGAAGGACGCGCCACCATTGCTGCTGTTTCACGGCTCCGGCGCGAACGCCACGATGTGGCTTGGCGATATTGGCGAATGGTCGAAGCACTTCCGCTGCTATGCCATCGACATGATCGGCGAACCCGGTCTGTCGGCGCCATCGCGGCCTAGGCTCGACAGCGATGCCTACGCGCTCTGGCTCGACGATGTGCTCGCAGGTCTTGGCGTGGCGCGTGCGTCCATCGTGGGTGTCTCGCTCGGCGGCTGGCTCGGGCTCGACTATGCAACGCGACGTCCGGATCGTGTGACGAAGCTGGCTCTGCTGTGTCCCGGCGGCGTCGGACGGCAACGAAGCATCGTGTTGTTCGCATTGCCACTGATGTTCTTGGGTGGCTGGGGACGCAGGAAGCTGCGGAGCTTTGTGCTGGGCGATGCGATGCGCGATACGCCGGGCATGAAAGAGATGTCCGCGTTTGTATCGCTGGTGTTCGCGAATT
>CAZCJI010000296.1:0-4248 GCA_964498625.1 uncultured Rhizobium sp. | reverse complement strand
CTGACGGGACGCAATTGATCGGGCGCGCGGCTGCGCATGGTCTATACCTTGATGTTTGGCTGTCGGGCCGTTACCTAGCGGTCGGGCCTTGCGAGTGCAAACCGCGCAACGGGCTTTCAATAAAGGTTAATTGGATCAAAGGCTTGGACGGAACTTTCCAGAGATATGGCGGTGCTGCGTTGGGGGAGCGCCCGCGCGAGGTCTTTCGCCATTTGGTGGATGCGTTCCTGACCTCGGGCGAGCCGGTGGGTTCGCGCACGCTCTCGCAGCGTCTGCCGGTCCAGCTTTCCCCAGCTTCGATCCGCAACGTCATGGCGGATCTGGAGGCGATGGGTTTGCTTTATGCGCCGCACACCAGCGCCGGCCGTGTGCCGACCGAGAAGGGTCTACGCCTGTTCGTGGACGGGCTGCTTGAGATCGGACAGCTCGCGCCCGATGAGCGGGTGCAGATCGAAGCCCGCATCCATGGCACCGGGCGCGGCATCGAGGATGTGTTGACGCAGGCGACGACGATGCTGTCGGGCCTGTCGCGTTGTGCCGGTCTCGTCGTCGCGGCGAAGCAGGACACGGTTTTGAAGCATGTCGAATTCGTCGCCGTGGCGCCGGGTAAGGCACTCGTCGTGATCGTGGGCGAGGATGGGCAGGTCGAGAATCGCCTGATCGATACGCCATTGGGATTGCCGGTGTCGGCGCTGTCCGAAGCGTCGAATTATCTGAACGCCCGTCTGCGCGGTCGCACGCTGGAAGATGCGCGCGCGGAAATCACGGCGGAGCTCGACACCGAGCGTGCCGAACTGGACGTGCTGACGGCGAAGATAGTCGCGGAAGGGCTGGCGACGCTCGCGTCGTCGGATTCTCCGGATGAGAAGGTTCTGATCGTGCGCGGCACCTCGCATCTGCTTGATTCGGTCGAGGCGCAGATCGATCTGGAGCGCGTGCGCACCCTGTTCGACGATATCGAGCGCAAGGCCGATCTCATTCGCCTCATGGAACTTGCGAAACAGGGCGACGGTGTGCGCATTTTCATTGGGTCGGAGAACCGGCTGTTTTCGCTGTCCGGCTCCTCGATCGTGGCCGCGCCCTACGCCAACGCGCAGGGCAAGGTCGTGGGCGTGATCGGTGTGCTGGGGCCGACGCGCCTGAACTATGGACGGATCATTCCGATGGTCGATCACACCGCAAAGGTGATCGGCCGCCTTCTGGGTTAAGTGAGAACGATATGAGCGACGACACACAACAAACCGAATCACAGACCGAGACCAACGAACTGGACACGCTGCGCGCCGAGGCCGCCGATCTGCGCGACCGCCTGCTGCGCGCACTGGCCGAGACGGAGAACACGCGCCGCAGGGCTGAGCGCGAGAAGCAGGATGCCTCGCAATATGCGGTGACGAAATTCGCGCGCGACATGCTCCAGATCGCGGACAATTTCGCGCGGGCGCTGGCCGCAGCACCCGCCGAGTTGCGCGCCACGGCCGATCCCCAGGTCAAGGCGGTGCTGGAAGGCGTGGAAGCGACGGAGCGCCAGCTGCTCCAGACGCTGGAGCGCCACGGCGTTGCGGCCATCGACACCGCCGACGGCAAGTTCGATCCCAATCTGCACCAGGCCATCGCCGAGGTGCCGGGCGGCGACAAGCCGGCGGGCAGCATCGTCGATGTGGTCCAGTCGGGCTACAAGATCGGCGACCGGCTTCTTCGCCCCGCCATGGTCACCGTGGCGCGCCGCGAGGCCGGCTCCGGCAACGGGGTCGATACCAAGGCCTGACCCTCGACGGGGCGCCGCGCGCGCGGCATCTTAAGCCGCATGGGTGAATCCATTCCGGCAGATCTGGCGGCGGAACTGAAACGCAACGACCGCAGTGCCTATCTCGAACAGCGCCTGTTCGTCCTGTCGCCGTTCAACACGTTCTGGACCTCGGTTTTGATCTTTGCGTTCCTGATCGGAAGCTTTGCCGCCATAGCGGCCCTGTCCGGCATCGCGCTGATTACGGTCGATGCCCACGGCGCCCGCCTCGTGGGCGCCACGCGCTTCGCATTGCTGTTCTCGCTGCTCATCACCACCGTGCTCGGGATGCAGCGTTTTTCACGCGTGCGTGAGCGTGCTGATCTGATGGCCCATGCTGCCGTGCTGAAGGGCGGCATCGGGGACGCGTGTGAAGTGACGGCACTCACGCCCGGCAGCGCCAAGCTGGGGCGCGCCACGGTTACCGGAATTGTGGTGGGGCTTCTCCTGTGCTGGACCATCGTCCGCCCGACACCGGCGTTGCAGACCATTGCGACCTATGCGTGGTTCTGCGTGGTCACGATTCTGATCTCGGTCCTGTTCGCGCGCGGCGTTGCGCTGACGCGCGGCGCAAGCCGCGATACGCGCAGGAATATCGACCACAGGCTGGTTGTCGATCTTCTGCGTGTGGACCGTCTCTCGGTGATCGGCCGTTCCGCAGCGCGAGCCGCGCTCATCTGGTTCGTCGTCAGCGCGGTGATCTGCCTGTTCTTCGTCGGCGGCGGCGTCGATCCCTTCACGATCCTGCTCCTGTTCGGCTGCGCCGCGATGGGAGTGTGGATTTTCGTGGCCACGATGGAAATGGTCCGCCGCAAGATCCGCCGCGCGAAAGCGGCCGAACTTGAACGTGTGCGGACTGAGATCGAAAGCGCGCGTCACGATCCCGGCGATCGTCTGCAGGGGCTTCTCGCCTATGAGGCGCGCATCCAAGCGGTGCATGAATGGCCGTTCGACCAGACCACGCTGGTGCGCCTTGTCGGTTCGGCGTTCATCCTCACAGTGCCGTGGTTCGGGCAGGCGATCGTGCAATATTTCATCGAACGTATGGGGCAGAGGTGAGCATCAAGACGATCATCGCAGGACACTCGGGCCGCATGAGCAAGGTACTCGCCGCTGCCGTGGAGCATGAGGCCGGATTCGAACTCACAGGAATGTTCGGCCATGGCGACGATCCATTGCCGTTGATCGCGCGGTGCGAAGCGCTGATCGATTTCACGACGCCGAAAAATTCGGTCGCACTGGCCGCGCTCGCGGCGCAGGCGCGTATCGTCCACGTGATCGGCACCACGGGATTTTCCGTGGACGACGAAGCGAAAATCCGCTCCGCCGCGCGTCACGCCGTGATCGTCAAGTCGGGCAATATGAGCCTCGGTGTGAACCTGCTCGCCGCGCTGGTGAAACAGGCGGCGAAAGCATTGCCCGGATTCGATCTGCGTATCTTCGAGATGCATCACAAGCACAAAGTCGATACGCCGTCAGGGACTGCGCTGCTGCTGGGCGCCGCATCGGAGCGCAATGATGTCGAATATGCTTCTCTGCGCGCAGGCAGCGTTGTCGGCGAGCATCAGGTGATCCTTGCGGGGCCCAGCGAGCGGCTCGTGCTTTCGCACAGCGCGGAAGACCGCCACATCTTCGCCGTGGGCGCCTTGGCGGCTGCGAAATGGGGACAGGGCAAAAAGCCCGGTCTCTACGCGATGGCGGACGTTTTGGGATTGTCCTGACGCGCCGCTTCCAGCGCCAGCATCGAACGCTTGCGCGTAAGGCCCCAGTGATAGCCATGCAATGCGCCGTCGCTGCCCAGCACGCGATGACACGGGATCAGCCACGAGATCGGATTGCGCCCGACCGCGGTGCCGACCGCGCGGCTGGCTTTGGCGCTGTGCACTTTTTCGGCAATGTTGCGATAGCTCGTCACTTTGCCCGACGGAATTTCCAGCAGTGCCTGCCACACCTTGATCTGCCACGGCGTGCCGATCAGGTGCAGCGGAACGTCACCGCCCGCCGCCTCAAAGATCTGCCGCGCGATATTTTCGGCGCGGGATTTGTTTTCGCGATAGGCCGCGCGCGGCCAGCGGGCGCGCATATCGTCCATCATCGAGTCCTCTTCACGCTCGTCGCCGAAGGCGAGACCGCACACGCCTTTCTCCGTCGCCATGATCAGCGCGATGCCGAACGGGCAATCGACGAAGCCGTAATCGATCGCGACGCCTTCGCCGCCCCGCGCATAATCGCCCGGCGTCATCGCTTCGATCTTGAGAGCCAGATCATGCAAGCGCGATGGACCGGATAGGCCCGAGTCCAGCGCAGCGCCGAGCACACTTTGACCGCGTGCGAGCTCAAGCTTGGCATGATCGAGCGTGAGGTGGCCGACGAAGTTCTTGGGACTGACGCCGACATAGCGGGTGAAAAGGCGCTGGAAATGAAACGGCGACAGGCCGACGGATTCCGCCGCGTCCTCGAGGCGC
>CAZCJI010000295.1:0-4261 GCA_964498625.1 uncultured Rhizobium sp. | reverse complement strand
TCATGGACTTCGGCGCCTTCGTGAACTTCTTCGGTCCCAAGGACGGCCTCGTCCATATCTCAGAGCTGGCGCCGCAGCGCGTCGCCAAGACCTCCGACGTGGTCAGCGAAGGTCAGGCCGTGAAGGTCAAGCTGCTCGGCTTCGACGATCGCGGCAAAGTCCGCTTGTCGATGAAGCAGGTCGATCAGACGACCGGCGAAGACCTCTCCAAGAAGGCTAAGCCCGCGGAAGAGGCGCAACAGGCAGGCTGATTGCCGTTCACACAATCTAACATGCAAAGCCGCCTGTGAATGCTCACGGGCGGCTTTTGCTTTTTGCGCAATCGGACGTTGGACTGCCCGCCCCAAAAGGATCGGGTGTCGTCCAAGGCCAAAGTGGACCATGGCGCCAGCCCCGTGGTTAATCGGCGTTTGCCGTTCTTGTGGAGATCGTGCGCAATGCCTAGGTTGAAAGCTCGGGCTTAGCGGGAAATCGTTCATGCGTTCGGCATTGCGCCTGATCAGTCTTGTTCTGATCTCGCTCGCCCTGATGCTTTTGGGCGCCGATCTGATGACTTCGCTCGACAAGGGCGGCGAGATCACCGTGCGCTCGGTCGAGCAGGTATGGGCGGTGTTCAGTGCAAATGGCGTCGCCAATTTCAAGGACTGGGCGCAGCATCACTGGCCGCCTTTTGCGTTGCACGCATTCGACGCAGTTATGACGCTGCCCGGTTGGGCGGTGACCGGTGTTCCAGGCGTGATCCTGAATTTCGTCGCGGGCCGCGCACCCGACGGCGAATAGCTACCGGCTGCCTCCTGGAACCCAGAGCACGTCTTTTACGCCCTTATCATTCAAGTAGCGGCTGGCGACGAACAGGTGATCGGACAGGCGATTGATGTAGCGGATCGTTGCCGGATTGACGGGCTCGGCTGCAGCCAATTCCACCATCAGCCGCTCCGCGCGGCGTGCCACGGCGCGCGCAACATGGAGGTGCGCCGCGGCCGATGTTCCACCCGGCAGCACGAATGACGTAAGCGGCGCGAGTTCGGCATTCATGGAATCGATCTCACGCTCCAGCCGCTCGACCTGGGCCTCGGCGATCCGCAAGCGGCCCTCGCTGCGTTTGGCGGTTTCTGGTACGCAGAGATCGGCGCCGAGATCGAACAGGTCGTTCTGGATGCGCGCCAGCATCGCATCCACCACACCTTCGGTATGAAGCCGCGCGACACCGATCACGGAATTGGTCTCGTCCACGGTGCCATAGGCCGAAATCCGCAAGGCATGCTTGGGCAGGCGCGTGCCGTCGCCGAGCGCGGTTTCGCCCTTGTCGCCGGTTTTTGTGTAGATGCGATTTAATGTGACCATAGGGTCTTATAGCACAGGGTTGCGACGGCGTGGCCGGTCGCTATGATCTCGCTGCCGTTCCCAAGAGCCTCTCCATGACCGTCGAAGCGCCCGAAATCATTCCGGTTGACGATACCCGTGTATGTTGCGACGGCGGCGGCGGCGCGCTTGGGCATCCGCGCGTCTATCTGGAGATGGGTGACGAGAATTTTGTCGAATGCCCCTATTGCGACCGCCGCTTCGTGCTCAAGGACGGGGCACAGCACCATTGAGCAAGGCGCAAGAGGCGCGGCCGCTGAAAGAAGGCGACCATCTCTACCTGATCGACGGCTCGGGTTATCTCTTCCGCGCCTATCACGCGCTACCGCCGTTGACGCGCAAATCCGACGGCTTGCCGACCGGCGCGGTGTCCGGCTACTGCAACATGCTGTGGAAGCTGCTCGAGGACATGAAGGGGGCCGACGAGCCCACCCATGTCGCGGTTGTGTTCGATGCCAGCGAGAAGACGTTCCGCAACTCGATCTACCCGCAATACAAGGCCAACCGGCCGGAGCCGCCGGAAGACCTCGTGCCGCAATTCCCCCTCGTGCGTGACGCGACACGCGCGTTCAACGTCGCCTGTGTCGAACTGCTCGGTTTTGAGGCCGACGATCTGATCGCGACCTATGCCCGGATCGCGCGCGAGGCCAAGGCGCGCGTCACCATCGTCTCATCGGACAAGGATCTGATGCAGCTGGTCGAGGACGGTGTCGTCACACTGCTCGACACGATGAAGAACAAGCGGCTGGGTCAGGCCGAGGTCATGGAAAAGTTTGGGGTGCCGCCGTCCAAGGTGGTCGAGGTGCAGGCACTGGCCGGCGATTCGACGGACAACGTGCCCGGCGTGCGCGGGATCGGGATCAAGACCGCGGCAGAACTGATCAACCAATATGGCGATCTCGAAACGCTCCTGAAACACGCTGGCGAAATCAAGCAGCCCAAGCGCCGCGAGACGCTGATCGAGAATGCCGAGAACGCGCGTATCTCGATGAAGCTGGTCACGCTCGATCAGAACGCGCCGATCAAGGAGGGTGTTGAGAGCTTCGGCGTGCGCGAGCCCGAAGCCGCGCCATTGATCGGATTTCTGAAAGCGATGGAATTCAATTCGCTGACGCGCCGCGCAGCCTCACATTTCGGGATTGAGAATCCCGATCTGATCACCGCCGATGCGGTGGCCGTACCGTCAGTGAAGCCGTCCGCCGTTCCGCAGCCACCGGCGGCACCGTCCTCTGCCGGTGGCGCGCCGGGCGCGATTATGGATCGTGGCGCGCTGATGAAGGCGATCGATCACGACGCCTATGAAACCGTGACGACCACGAAGCGCCTGTCCGAGTGGATCGCGCGCGCGAGAGAGATGCGTGCTGTTGCCGTCGATACCGAAACGACATCGCTTGATCCGATGCAGGCCGGCCTCTGCGGCGTGTCGCTCGCCGTGGCGCCGGGCGAGGCGTGTTACATCCCCTGCGGCCATCGCCCGGGCGGCGATCTGATATCCAGCCGCGATGCCATCGTGCAGATCGCCGAAAAGGATTTGATCGCCGCGCTCAAGCCGCTGCTCGAAGACGAGAGCGTGCTGAAGATCGCGCAGAACCTGAAATACGATTATCTGATCTTCCTGCAGCGCGGCATCCGCGTTACGCCCTATGACGATACGATGCTGATGTCCTATGCGCTCGATGGCGGGCTGCACGGCCACGGCATGGACGAGTTATCGGAACTGCATCTGACGCACACGCCGATCCCGTTCGCCAACGTGGCTGGCAAGGGGAAGGACAAGATCACCTTCGATGGCGTCGCGCTGAAAGAGGCGACGCGTTATTCCGCCGAAGATGCGGATGTCACTTTGCGCCTGGCGCTGTTCCTGAAGCCGCGGCTGGCCGTCGATGGGAAACGTACGGTTTACGAGACGCTGGAACGTCCGCTTGTTTCTGTACTCGCCGATATGGAGCGCAACGGGATCATGATCGATCCCGATCTGTTGCGCCGCCTCTCCAACGACTTCGCCAAGGCCCAGGCGAAGATGGAGAAGGACATCCACAAGCTTGCGGGCGAGGAGTTCAATATCGGCTCACCCAAGCAGCTTGGCGACATCCTGTTCGGAAAATTCTCGCTGCCCGGCGGCAAGAAGACGAAGACCGGTGCCTGGTCCACCGACGCCGATATTCTGGAGGATGTCGCTGCACAGGGCCACGACATCGCCAAGAAGGTGCTGGACTGGCGCCAGCTCGCGAAACTGCGCGGCACCTATACGGACGCGCTCCCCGGTTACATCAATCCGAACACAGGCCGGGTGCACACATCCTATGCGATGGCTTCGACCTCGACCGGACGTCTCGCCTCGACCGATCCGAATTTGCAGAACATTCCGATCCGCACCGAAGAAGGCCGCCGCATCCGTCAGGCTTTCATCGCGCCGAAAGGCACAAAGCTCATCAGCGCCGATTACAGCCAGATCGAGCTGCGCCTGCTCGCGCATATCGCTGACATACCGCAGCTCAAGAAAGCCTTTGCCGATGAGCTCGACATCCACGCGATGACGGCGTCGGAGATTTTCTCGGTGCCTGTGAAGGGAATGCCGGCCGAAATCCGCCGCCGCGCCAAGGCGATCAATTTCGGCATCGTCTACGGTATCTCGGCGTTCGGCCTGGCCAACCAGCTCGGGATTGGGCGCGAAGAGGCCGGCGACTACATCAAGAAATACTTCCAGCGCTTTCCCGGCATTCGCGACTACATGGAAGAGACCAAGCAATTCGCACGCGATCACGGCTATGTGGAAACGCTGTTCGGCCGCCGCGTCCATATCCGCGAGATCAAGTCGAGCAATCCCAGCTTCCGCGGCGGGGCGGAGCGCGCGGCGATCAATGCCCCGATCCAGGGTACGGCCGCCGATGTCATCCGC
>CAZCJI010000294.1:0-4264 GCA_964498625.1 uncultured Rhizobium sp. | reverse complement strand
GCCAAGCAGATGAAGACGCGCGAGCGCATCCAGGCGTTCGAGGGCGTGTGCATCGGCCGTCAGGGCGAAGGCCTCAACGAGAGCTTCACCGTCCGCAAGATTTCCTATGGCGAAGGCGTGGAGCGCGTGTTCCCGGTCTACTCGCCGCTGGTCGATTCCGTGTCGGTCGTGCGCAAGGGCAAGGTCCGCCGCGCGAAGCTCTATTATCTGCGCGGCCGCCGCGGCAAGTCCGCCCGTATCGCCGAGCGCACGGACACCGCCGAGGGCGCGGAGGCGTAGGTTTACGGCCCGTCCTTCCCCAGACTGACCTGCACGGCGAAGTATTTCTTCGCCGCCGCGAGGTCCTCAAAAGCCCGCCCTGCGGGCTTTTTCTTTGTCGCGACCGTATAGACGACTCCCACCTTTTTCCGCGGCTCGCCGTCGAAAAGGATGGCCTCCGTCAGGGTCACGCCACGCTCGGTTTTCAGTACGCGTCTCTTGGCCATTCCATGTCACCCACAAACTCGATGGTGTGATTCTGCCCATTTTATCGGGCTTTTGTGCACTGCGAATTTTGCGACTTTTCGACGCCTGTTTCGCGATGCGCGGGAAATGCCGTAAAATAAGGCTTCTTCGTGATTCTCTTAAGAGGCAACAATGGCAACCACGGCTAAGGCCCCTTCCGCTTCCGCATCTGCCGCGAAGCCGAAGACAGTAACGCTTTCCACCAAGCAGCTCGCCAACGAGCTTGCCGACAAGCACAAGCTGACCCACAAGCAGGGCGGCGAACTCGTCGATGAACTCATTACCATGATGACCAAGCACCTGAAGAAGGGTGAGCGTATCCGTCTCAACGGCTTCGGCATCCTGCAGGTGCGCAAGCGCGCCGCCCGCATGGGCCGCAACCCGGCGACGGGCGAAGCGATCAAGATCAAGGCGAGCAAGAAGGTCTCCTTCCGCCCCGCCAAGGAATTGAAGGAAGCCGTCTAAGGCATTCTTCGTTCCGCTTCAAAAGACGGATGGATGCGGGAAGCGTCCGTCCGTCTTTTTGTTTCTTTGACAAGCGCGGGCCGGCATGAGCCCATCGCGGGAGCGAAGGGGTCGGCATGAGCATCGTGGACGACATCGCCGGCAGCGAGCGCGGCCATCTTCTGAAAATTCTGGGCGTGACGTTTGGCGTCGCGGTCGCGGTCGGCGACATGATCGGCTCCGGCATCCTGCGCGCGCCGAGCACACTCGCCGCGACTGTGCCGAGCATCGGTCTCATCATGGGACTCTGGGTGCTCGGCGGGGTAAACGCGGCGCTGAACGGCAATGTGAACGCCGAGTTGGGAACCGCGATCCCAAAGTCCGGCGGCCCCTACAATTATGCCCATCGTGCATTCGGCGATGTCGGCGGACTGATCATCGGTTGGGCGAATTGGCTCGCGTTTGTCGCTGGCACCGGCGCTGCCGCGATTTCGTTCGCGAATTTCCTGCCGTTGCTCTGGCCGTGGGCCGCTCAACACACAATCGGCGTGGCGGTCGCCATGCTGCTCGGATTGTTCGGCGCGAACATCATCGGTGTGCGCGAAGGCGGCGTGCTGCAGGAAGGGACGAGCCTCATCAAAGCGGTCATGCTCGCGGTCTTTTGTGTTGCCGCCGTGCTGTTCACGCCGACATCGCAGCCTCTGCCTCCGGCAATGGCGGCAGCGCCCATGCTCGGCTGGGGCGCGGCGATTGCCGCTTTTCAACTTATCCGCGGCGCTTATGCCGGTTGGGACTCGCCCTATTTCTTCGGGGAAGAAGTGATCGATGCCGGTCGCGCGCTTCCGCGCGCGATGTATATCGGAATGGCGCTGACAGCCGTGCTCTACATCGGCGTCAATGCGGCGTTGCTGTATGCGTTGGGTTTGAACGGTGTGGCGTCATCGCCGCTGCCGTTCACAATCGTCTTGGAGCCCCTCGGTCCCGTGGCAAAAGTTCTGTTCGCGCTCACTGCGATGATCACGGTCGCCAGTTGCGCCAACGCTAACATCATGGGTGGACCGCGCATTCTTTTCTCCCTCTCGCGCGACGGGTTGCTCCCGCACTGGTTTATGAGCGTCAACAAAGGCGGCACGCCGACCGTCGCATTGCTGCTGACGGCGCTGTTCTCCATCGGCCTCGCGGTGAGCGGCGCTTTCGAGCGCGTGTTCGCGCTGATCGGCACGCTCAACGGCATGGCCGCCATCGCCATGGCGGTGGCGCTGTTCGTCCTGCGCCGCCGCGAGCCCGATCTGCCGAGGCCCTATCGTACTTTCCTGTATCCATTCCTGCCGGCGCTCACGCTTATCATCGAAGTTGTGTTTCTGATCCTTTATTCCTGGACCGACACGCTCGGCATCCTGTTCGCGATCGGACTCTCGATCGCCTGCGTTCCGTTCGCGCTAATCGCGAGGCACGGCAAGTTGCAATGAGCGCAACAGGCCACGCGAAAGAGACATCCGGCGGCGAGCTGCTGAAAATTCTCGGGCTGACGTTCGGTGTCGCTGTGTCGGTCGGGGAGGCGATTGGGTCGGGCATCTTGCGCTCGCCGAGCCTCATTGCGGCCGTAGTGCCGGGCGTCGGCATTATTGTCGGTCTTTGGGCACTGGGTGGGCTGCAAGCGTTTCTGCAGGCCAACATCCTCGCCGAGTTCGCGACAGCGCTTCCCAAATCCGGCGGCAATTATATCTATGCGCGCCGCGCCTATGGCAGCGTGTATGGGGATATCGCAGGCCTGGTTGTCGGTTGGAGCAACTGGCTCTCGAAAAACGCGGGCACTGCGGCCGCCTCGGTATCGTTCGCCGAATTTCTGCCGCTGCTGTGGCCGGAAGCTGGTCTTCACAAGATCGCCGTCGCGCTGATCATGCAGACCGCACTGTATGCGGCCAACATTGCGGGCGTGCGCGAGGGCCGTGCCCTGCCGGAAGCGACAAGCCTCGTCAAAGCGGCGATGTTGTTGGTCTTTGTCATAGCTGCCGTCGTTCTGGTCGCCCCCATCGAACCCGCGTCCGTGCTGCCTCCAACACCGACGCTTCGCTGGACCGGAATCATTCTCGCCTATCAGCTCATCGTCGGCGCCTATTCCGGATGGAATGCGCCGGTCTATTTCACGGGCGAGAACACGGCGCCGGAAAAGGTCATTCCAAGAGCACTTGGCTATGGTATCGCGCTGACAGGCGGTCTCTATATCGCGGTCAACTGGGCGCTGCTGCATGCGCTTGGCCTGTAGGGCACGGCATCGTCGCCTTTGCCGTTCAATGTCGTGCTGAATCGCTTCGGCAGCGCGATCCCGGGAATCCTGTTTGCGCTCACGGCGATGATTACCGTCGCAAGTTGTGCCAATGCGAACATCATGAGTTGCCCGCGAATTCTGTTCGCACTGGGCGACGATGGATTGCTGCCGCGCATGTTCGCACGCGTGAACAAGGGCGGAAGCCCAACGGCAGCGTTTCTCCTGACGGCCGTCGTCACGCTGGCGCTCGCGGCCACTGGCGCGCTCAGGCTTGTATTTGGCCTGATCGCGACGCTGAACACGGTGGCATCGATCATCGTCGAAGCGGGCTTCTTTGTCTGGCGCGCCCGAGAGCCGGTTGCGCGCAGACCTTTCCGCGCATGGGGCAATCCTGTGCTGCCGGCGCTCGCAGTACTGTTCGATATCGTGTTGATGTTCCTGTTCTCTTGGGGTGACCGCGTCGGCATGGGCGTCACAATCGGCATGATTCTGGCGTGCATTCCGTTCGCCCTGATCGCCCGGCGGGCGCGGAAAACGGCTTAAAAAAGGCACGCTTGAAGCCTCGCTCTTCACGCGCTAGGAACCCGCGCAGCTTCCCCCAAAGACAAGGACTTCTCGATATGGCCCGGAAAAAGATCGCGCTCATCGGCGGCGGACAAATCGGCGGCACGCTCGCCCATCTCGCGGCGATCAAGGAAATGGGCGACATCGTCCTGTTCGACATCATGGAAGGCCTGCCGCAGGGCAAGGCGCTCGATATCTCGCAGGCTGGTCCCGTCGAGGGCTTTAACGCGAAGATCAAGGGCACGAATTCGTATGCCGATATCGCGGGCGCCGATGTGGTGATCGTCACCGCTGGCGTGCCGCGCAAGCCGGGCATGAGCCGCGACGACCTCATCGGCATCAATCTCAAAGTCATGAGCGCGGTGGGCGAGGGCATCAAAGCGCATGCGCCGAACGCGTTCGTCATCTGCATTACCAATCCCCTCGATGCGATGGTGTGGGCGCTGCGTCAGTTCTCCGGCCTGCCGCACAGCCACGTCGTCG
>CAZCJI010000293.1:0-4274 GCA_964498625.1 uncultured Rhizobium sp. | reverse complement strand
CGTCTTCCAGTGCGTCATAGGCATTCTTGCGCAGATCGATGTCGAGCAGCTTCGCCGCTTCTTTCGCGCCTTCGGGGTCGTAGGCGCGGATGGTTGCGCCCTGTTTCTGCAATTCCGGCACGATGACAAGACTCGGTGCATCGCGCATGTCGTCCGTATTGGGTTTGAAGGTGAGGCCGAGCACCGCGATGGTCTTGCCCTTCACGCCGCCAAAAGCCCGCACGACCTTTTCCGCCATTTTGTGCTTGCGCGCTTCGTTGACGGACACGACCGCTTCGACAATCCGCGCCGGCGCGCCGCTGTCCTGACTGGTTTTCAGGAGGGCGAGCGTGTCCTTCGGAAAGCACGAACCGCCGAAGCCGGGTCCGGCGTGCAGGAATTTGGAGCCGATACGGCCGTCCAACCCGATGCCGCGCGCCACGTCCTGCACATCGGCGCCGACCTTTTCGCACAGCTCCGCCATCTCGTTGATGAAGGTGATCTTGGTCGCGAGGAACGCATTGGCGGCATATTTGATGAGCTCGGAGCTTTCCGGGCTGGTAAACACGATCGGCGTTTCGTGCAGATAGAGCGGACGATAGATCTCGCGCATCACATCGCGTGCGCGGTCGCTGTCGCAGCCGACGACCACGCGATCCGGCCTGCGGAAATCGCCGATGGCGGAGCCTTCACGCAAGAATTCGGGATTGGAGCAGACGTCGAATTCGGCATCGGGACGTTTGTCGGCGACAATCTCTTTCACTTTATGGCTAGTGCCGACCGGCACAGTCGATTTTGTGATGACGACGGTGTAGCCGGACAGGTGACGCGCCAACTCCTCTGCGGCTGCAAAGACATAAGAGAGATCGGCATGACCATCGCCGCGGCGGCTGGGCGTGCCGACCGCGATGAATACCGCTTCCGCATCCCTGACCGCCGCCGCCATGTCTGACGCGAAAGAAAGCCGCCCGGCCTTCACGTTGGCCGCCACCACGTCCTCCAGCCCCGGCTCAAAAATCGGGATCTGGCCAGCGCGCAACGCCTCGACCTTGGCTGTGTCTTTGTCGATGCAGACGACATCGTGACCGAATTCGGACAGGCAGGCGCCGGACACCAGCCCCACATACCCTGTCCCAATCATCGCGATTTTCATACGTGTCCTTTTGCCTAATATCGGCCGTTAATCAGGTCTCGAATCGAGCTTAGCCCGGCTGGGCGTTTGGGGTAAGTTTCCCGGCATGATCGAAGTCACCGATCTCGTTTACGAATATCCGACGGTGCGGGCTTTGAAAGGGGTATCCCTGCGCGTCGCACCGCAGACCATTACGGCCCTGGTCGGACCGAACGGTGCAGGCAAGACGACACTTTTGCGATGCCTCGCGGCTTTGGACACGCCCTATTCGGGCCATGTGCTGATCGACGGCCTCGATACCGAAACCTCGCCCCGCGAGATCCATGCGCGGCTGGGCTATCTGCCGGATTTCTACGGCCTCTATGACGATCTGAGCGTGCGTCGTTGTCTCACCTATGCAGCGCGTGCGCACGGCCTCGCTGCGGCCAAAACGGCTGCAGCGGTGGAGACGGCGGCAGGGCGCGTCGGTCTCGCCGACAGGATGGATACACCGGCGGGCGAACTCTCGCGCGGCCTGCGCCAGCGCCTCGCCATCGGCCAGACCATTGTGCATGAGCCGCGCGTGCTTCTGCTGGATGAGCCCGCTGCCGGTCTCGATCCGCAGGCGCGGCGCGATCTCTCGGCGTTGCTGGTGAGCCTGAAAGACGCGGGCATGACCTTGGTCGTGTCCTCGCACATCCTGGCGGAACTCGAAGATTATTGCTCCGAGATGATCATCATCGAGGGCGGGCGTATTGCCGGCGGCAAGGCGGTAAAGGTGCGCGATGTCGAACGGCCGCGCTACATCCTTGAAATCGCCACGGCACGCAGCGACCTGCGCGATTTCCTCTCGGCGCGCGCGGGCCTGGATGTGATCGAGGTGGACGAGCATCACGCGCTCTTTACCTTCACGCGCAATCCCGGGCAGCGGGCAAAGCTGATCCGCGATCTGGTGACGGCGGGTTTCGAGGTGTCGAGTTTCGGTGAATCCACCAAGGCGCTGGAAGACACCTATTTTGCGCAGGTGGGCAAGGCATGAACCCGGAATTCCAGCGCAATGTGTGGATCGAGCTGACGCCGCGCCGTCTCATCCTCATGATTGCGCTCCTCACGCTCACGTTCTTCGCCTCGGCCATTGCGGGCGGGACGGACTACACGCCGGCGAGCACGGCGCAACTTCTCTATTACGCCATCGTGGTGATCTGGGGCTCGCGCAATGCCGCGCTGGCCGTTGTCGGCGAAATCCGCGACCGCACCTGGGATATGCAACTGCTGTCCTCCATCAAGCCGGGCGAAATGATGTGGGGCAAGCTGTTCGGATCGACGATCTACAACTGGTTTGGCGGGCTGATCTGTCTTGCCGTCCTGTTGACCCAGAAGGCGACGCATGACGGTGTGCCCACCGCACTGATCGATCTGGTCTATTTTCTGGCCGTCGGCGTGATCTCACAGGCCGCCGCGTTTCTCGCGAGCCTGATTGCCGTGCGCAGGCGCCAATCGCATTCGCGGCTCGATATCTTTGTCTATCAGACAATCGGTCTGCTGGCGGGTGTCGCGGTTTATGCGATCTGGAGCATTGCCGATCCGGCCGGTTCGTTCCTGCTGCACAAGGTCGCCGGCGACACCGTGACGTGGTGGGGCAGGGTTCTCGACCGCCGCGGCTTCCTGCTGCTGTCGCTCGCGGTGTTCACGGGCTGGACCTTGCTTGGCTGCTATCGCGAGATGCGGCTGGAGCTGAAGATGCAGAACGGAACGCTGGTTTGGCTCTCGTTCCTGATCTTCATCGGGTTGTATGTCGCTGGGTTCGACGCATGGCTCACGAACGACAAGACCGTCGCCGGCTGGGACGTGGCGTCGCTCCGCCTCGCGCTCGCGGGGGTGACGTTCACGGCGCTCACCTACCTGATGGTGTTTCTGGAGCCGAAGGACCGCGTGCATTTCCGCTGGCTCGGATCGCAGCTTTCCTCCGGCCGGGTCGATGCCTTCTGGAATGGATTGCAAGCGTGGATGATGTCCTATCTTGCGGCCATCTTCTGCACGATTGTGCTCCTGTTCTGGCTGCACCAGAGCCAGCCCGGCATCGTGGAGCAGCCCGCGCTGATCGCGGCGACCGCTGGCTTCCTCACCCGCGACGTCTCGATCTTCGTCTTCATGCGCAGTCTGCCGGGACGGCGGCGCGGCGATTTCGCGGCACTGGGCATCCTGTTCGCGCTCTATGTGCTGGCGCCGGCGATCATCAACGGACTTGGGCTCAAGAACCTGCTGATGCTGTTCTATCCCTTCTCGACCTCGCCGGTGTGGATGGCGCCCGTCGCCGCCTGGGCAGAGGGCATTGCGATGGCGGTGCTCGCCCTCAGCCAGATCGCACTTGTCCGCAAGCCGGTTACCGCTTGAGGCCGGAATAGCCCGGCTGGTCGATCGCGACTTTCTCCCGCGTTGTGATCGTCAGATGTTCGGCCAATCCCGGCGTGTCGAGCGTGAACGCGCCGTCGCGAATGCGTTTGCAGAGTTCGCGGTTCAATTCGTCCAGCGTGCCGTCGTGGCCGAGTAGTCGGCGCAGGCGTTCCCGTTCGTCCTTCTCTGATTGCGGACCGAGTTCCAGTTCGCGTGCAACAATGGAAAGCGCATTTGCTGCCACGCGCGCGTGAAAGGCGGTATGCCCCTTCAGTTCCGGCATCGCCTTCTGTTCGAGGAAATCGCGCACTGCCTCGACCAGTTCGCGCATCGAGGGCTGATCCATCATAGCCGCCCTCCCTTCTTGTCATCCCCGGCGAGTGCGAGCCTAAGGCGAGCGCGAGGGAAGGGGATCCAGCTTGTTTGGCGCATCGAAGCTAACAAAGTTGGGTTCCCTTCCCCTTGCATTGCTGTCGCAATGCTCGGCCGGGAATGACACTGAGGATACATTTAGAGCTTTCCCCCAATGATCAGATTTATCAGATCGATCTCCGTTTCCGACGAACGCCGGCCGATGGCCGCGCGCTCGACGGAGCGGTCGTTCAGGAAACCCTGATACATCTTCATGCACATGATGCCCCATTTGAGCGAGCCGTAGACGATCCAGGTCCGCACCTCGTCGGGATCGACGTGGCCGCCGCCGGCATCTTCGTAGCCCCGGAGCAGATCGGGCAGATCGCCGAAGCCGCCGACAACTTTATCGGCAACACCGAAGCGCCACGAATTCGTG
>CAZCJI010000292.1:0-4284 GCA_964498625.1 uncultured Rhizobium sp. | reverse complement strand
TGGCTTCAAGCGTTCGTCCCCGACAAGATGAATCCGCGTCACCTCGGGCGCGTGTTCGGCCGCAGATACAAGTTGCTGCGGAATGTCGTCGATGAAGAAGGTTTGCATGCCGGCATGGTTCGCCAGATCGCGTACAGCCGGTCCTTTCAGGCCGCTATTAGCGATCAGCGGAAGATCGAGCCCCAGTGTCATCAGGTTCCTGACGCGCGGACCTGCCTGCACGGGGGAGATATTGCTGAGCACGGCGATGCTTGCCAATTCAGCCAAGCCGGCAAGCGCAGCCTGTGCGCCGGCAACGGCCGCGAGCCAGTCCAGTTCGCTGCGGAACTCATCCATGAGCGCCGTGACTTCCACATCCAGAACGGTGCTGTTGTCGTCGAGGCGGCGGACATTTCCGTGAAGCCGATAGCTCGTCAGATCGAGGTATAGTCCCTGTCTCCGCAGGAACACGTCGAATCCCGCGACGAATTGCAGGATAACTTCGTCAGCATCGACAATGAGCAGCGGACGTCCCCGCGGTATACGCGGTAGCGCGGCAGCTATGCTGAACGGCGAACTCACTCGTATGTACCCGCCAGCATCTTCCGCCGGCAGGCATCGTACCAGCGCTGATCGTCTTCCGAGAACACGCGGATGATTTCGCCGAACTTTTCAAGCATGTCGGCATTCTGCTCTTCGGTGAGATCGCGCTTGTGGCGGTCGCGAAGGCCGATGTTCTTTTGCGTCGGCGCCTCGTAGTAGGCATAGTCCTTGATCTCTTCACGGTCGCCGCACTTGATCGATAGGAATTGCTCTATCTTGTTCAGCGCTTCGTCGGGTGCAAAGGCCACGGTGTCATAGGGGAACCGCATCGTTCCTTTCAGCGCTCCCCATTTGCGGAAGTCCTTGATGCGCTGTCGGACATTGCGCTGCGCTTTGCGCATGACTTCGACGCCACTAAATGCCTCGAAGCCTCTTTTCCTCGCTTTGCTCGCGGCATCCATCAGTGAAAGGCAAATTTGGCGTGGATCGCGGTAGGACGCTATCACCGCGATGTCTCCTGCCTCTTGACGCTGTTCGAGCCATGCAAAGTCTTCATCCGGAAATGACGAATGCGTTTTTATTGCCAGTTTCATTTCGCCTGCGGCGCCAAACAGATCTTCCAACGAGCCTCGGTCAACCTTGGCGAGGAAATTGCGCGTCCCGGGCAGACCGTCGTCCGTGACCTGCGCGCTGCGCATGTTGTTGACAATGACTTTTTGCTCGAAGCCGGCGCTCTTGAGCGCGCCTTTTACGAGTTCAAAGGCAAGCGTGCTGCCCGATTTCGGTATCCCATAACAAATTACCAGCAATGCCGATCTCCTGGGCGCGGACGAGTATGAGTGTTTACGCGGCGCCGGCCAATTTTGATGCTGCTATCAACCCCGCGCGCCGTTCATCGAACCAGCGCTGGTCGTCGAGACTGCAGACCCGGTTCATGAATTCGCTGAACCGTTCCATGAGTTCCGCATTCTGCTCATCGTTCAGTTCTCTGTAGCGACCAGGCTTGCCTTTATTTTTTTGGGTATATGCCAGCTCGAAAGTGTAGTGTTTCGCTGCCGCGCGGTCGCATACGACATCCAGCGCTTGTTCAATGCGGCCTATGGCATCGTTGGGAAGGAAGGCAACGGTGTCGTAGTCGAGCCTTAGCGCTCCTTTGAGCGCACCCCACTCGCGAAAATGCGGAATCCGGCGTTCAACACCTTTTGCAGCATTCCGCAAATCGACCTTTTCGATAAAAGCGCTCAAACCACGCTTTTCGGCCTTCACTGCAGCATCCAGCAGCGAAAGACACATTTCGCGCGGATCGCGATACGATGCGATAACTCGCAATTGCCCAGAGTCGTGCAGACTTTCCAGCCATGCGAAGCTGCCTGTGGGCAAACGCGAGTGAGTCTTCACAGCGATTTTTCTGTTCGGGCCAATGGTGGCCATCATTCCTTCGATCTTTTCCTTCGTCAGGCCTCTCGCAAAATTGCGCAGGCCGATGCCGGCCTTTGCGACCTCGCCGGCGTCCCGTTCGTCGTTGATGAACGTTTCCTGGGGATGGCCGGCATTCTGCAGCACGCCGCGCACAAGCTCGAAAGCGAGGGTGCTCCCGGATTTCGGCATACCGTAACAGAGAATCAGCATTCTATCCCGCCTGAAAGCACATGCCGCGCCTGGTGAACGGCGCGTGCGTCAATCGAAGTACTATCGCAGAAGCCGACCAGAACCGCTTCATTTGTCAGCATAAAATCAAGTAGTGATGCAAGGAATTCCGGCTCGTTGGCCCGCGCGCGAAGCTCCGCCCGGGCGGCCCCGGAGAGTTCCGTGAACCGCGTCAACTCCGGCTCGAAATTCGCGAGATAGGCCAAACCCTTGAGGGCGACCGTCGCGGCTTGGTCGGGGGTCATGCGAAGAGCCATCGTCAAGGGAGCGTTAAGACATCCAATCTAATACTTGCGGCACCTGGCGCGAAGTGCGTCCGGGCACGATTGGGTGCGGGGCCGCTTTGGAGAGTCAATCAATGGATGCCAAGACCAAAACGGTCCTGATCGTGGAAGATAATGAGCTGAATATGAAGCTCTTTCACGATCTTCTGGACGCGCATGGCTATCAGATTCTCCAGACCAAGGATGGGATGGAAGCGCTCGATATCGCCCGTGAGCATCACCCGGACCTGATTCTGATGGATATCCAGCTTCCGGAAGTATCCGGGCTCGAAGTGACCAAATGGCTCAAGGAAGACGATTCGCTGAAATCGATCCCGGTTGTCGCCGTCACCGCCTTCGCGATGAAGGGCGATGAAGAGGTGATTCGCCAGGGCGGATGCGAGGCTTATATCTCCAAGCCGATTTCCGTCACGGGCTTTCTCGAAACCGTTCGCCGTTTCATCGGGTAACGCCTAGCAAGGTTTGGGTAGGTCATGACCGCGCGGGTACTGGTCGTCGATGACATCCTCTCGAACGTCAAGCTGCTCGAAGCGAAACTGACGGCGGAATATTTCGAAGTTGTCACCGCCTTCAACGGACTCGAAGCACTGGCCCGCATCGAAGAGCACATGCCCGACATCGTTCTACTCGATGTCATGATGCCTGGCATGGACGGTTTCGAAGTATGCCGCCGCATCAAAGCCAATCCCAGAACCGCACACATTCCTGTCGTCATGGTGACGGCTTTGGATCAGTCGAGCGACCGCGTCGCGGGGCTGGAGGCCGGCGCCGACGATTTCCTGACCAAGCCGGTTGATGATTCGGCGCTTTTCGCGCGCGTCCGCAGCCTTGTGCGGCTTAAGATGATGACCGACGAGCTCCGTTTGCGCGAGACGACGGGGCAGAACATGGGTCTCCTGGACGCGAGCAGTTCGCTGCAGGACGCCGATCCTGCGGGCCGCATCCTGATTGTCGAGGACCGGCCGGAGTCTTTGGCCTGGTTCGGCTCGGCGCTGGTACCGCGACATGAGATTTCTTCGGTCGATACGTTCGAAGAAGCCTTGGTGCGTGTGCGCGGCGGAGATTTCGATCTGATCGTCGTCAGTCTGGGTATGCGTGGCTTCGATGGGCTGCGCTTGTGCTCGCAGCTACGCTCTGTGCCCGAAGCGCGTAATACGCCGATCCTCGTTGTCGTGAGCGACGGCGACCGGCGCAAGCTCACGCAGGCGTTGGAAATGGGTGTCAACGATTATCTCACGCGTCCTGTGGACAGGAACGAACTTGTTGCCCGCGTGCGCACACAATTGCGCAAGAAGCGATACGCCGACCGGCTGCGCCGCAATGTCCAGCTCAGCCTCGAGATGGCAATCACGGATCAGCTCACGGGCCTGCACAATCGCCGCTACATGGCGAGTCACCTCGACAACCTGATGTCACAGGCTGTGCGCGCCGGAAAGCCGCTCGCCTTTGTCATCATGGACATCGACTATTTCAAGTCGGTCAACGACAATCACGGACATGATGTCGGCGACGAGGTGCTGCGCGAATTCGCCAAGCGCATAGGCGCCAACATCCGCGGTATCGATCTCGCCTGCCGCTATGGCGGCGAGGAATTTGTTGTGGTGATGCCGGAAACGGACGCAGCGTTCGCCTATGCGGTCGCCGAGCGTCTGCGCAAAAGCATTGAGACGACGCCCATCGAGATCAGCCATGCACCGGGCAAGCTGAGCATCACGGTCAGCATCGGCATCGCATCGTCCGAAGGCATGTCCGACACGGCGGAGGGGCTTCTGCGCCGCGCCGACCAGGCGCTCTACAGCGCCAAGCGCAACGGCCGCAATCGCGTGGTGGC
>CAZCJI010000291.1:0-4284 GCA_964498625.1 uncultured Rhizobium sp. | reverse complement strand
AGTAAGTACAGGAACCGTTCTGTCAGATCGCGGTCCACTGCCGTTTCTAACGTGCGTGAAAGCGCTTGCCCAAGATTGTCGCCGGCGCGGCAGGACATAACCAATCCGGGCACGGCATAGAACGCATCGCCCAGCGCGATCACCGGCTTGAAACGCAGCATCGCCTCAATCCCGACGGTGGAGTTCACAGTGATAACGGCGGAAGATCTTTCGATGAGCTGTTGGGTGTTCAGAGTCTTGGTGAAAATCACGCCGGGAAACTCCCGATATAACGCCGAATAGTCAATCCTGCCGTGATCGGAGGGGTGTTCCTTGACGACCAGTGTCAAAGCAGTGCGGCTGCTTTTGTTGTACGCAGCTACACCTTCCGCACAAAAGCGGACGACGGACGGCATGTCCCGGAAGTCCGGCGAGTAGAGAAGAATCTGGCTGTCGTCGTGCACCTGTAACGGCAGAAAAACGAACCGCTCGGGCAGGGTTATGTTCTCGCTGGCCGCCGAACCGTATTTGAACGGACGCACGACGAGATCTGTGTCGAATAGGGTCGTTCTCAGGGCCTCGGCCATGGAAATGTCACGGTAGAAATCCGGTGCTCTGCCCATCAGGGAATTGCCGGCATTGATGCCTTTGGAATCCATGACCATGGTCTTCGGCAGATAGCCGTTCTCGCAATACAGAGTTTTGATTCCCAGGCGGCGCGCGGCCGCAAGCGCGGCGGCGATGGGAAGCTGAAACCCGCCCCAGACGACGAGCAGGTTTGCGCTTTGTTTGCGAAGCCGGGCTTCAAACAAGGAGATGTAGATCGCTGCCACCCTCCGCCAGAGCCATTCGACGAAACCATCAAAGGGACGCAGGACAATCGCGCGGTTCACGATGTATTTCCGATAATCGAGGGCGATCACCGGACCGCTGACCTCTAGGGGAATTCGGGGCGCGAACAAAGACCGCAGCGCCGCGCTCCAGAATCCGGGCGTGAGCGGCAGGACATTGACATTGACCAGGGTCGAACGGGCGGCTGGCGGCAACGCGCGGCGCAGGAACGCGAACAGCCGGGTCTGATGCGGCGCGCAGGAGACGAACGCGACCGTCTTGCGATCGTCAGTACGAGGGCTGGACATGACGGGGATGGCGTTTGCGCATGGGACGGCGCGGAGCTTATCTTCCGCAGCACGATTTCACACACGAAAAACATGCGCATCACAGTGATAAATCTCGCCCGGCGGCCGGATCGGATGACCGCCATGGCGAAGCAGCTGGAACGGCTGGGACTCGCGTTCGAGCGGTTCGACGCTGTCGATGCCAAGACCTGTGACCCCGCGCGGTTGAACGCGCCGTTCGCTGCGCACGGGGCGATGGCAGAGCTGACCCCGGGTGATAAGGCCTGCACGACGAGTCACATGGTTCTCTGGAAGCGGATTGCCGCGGGGGACGACAGTCATGCCGTCATTCTCGAAGACGATGTTCTGCTGAGCGATGCCGCAACGCCGTTTCTCAAGAACGCGGACTGGATTCCGAAAGAAGCGGGCCTGATCAAGATTGAACGTTTTGGCGACAAGGATCAGCTGACGCTTATCGGTCATGGCACGGCGGTTCTGGGCCGCGAGGTGGTGCCGCTTCTGTCCCGCCATCCCGGTTCCGGCGGCTACATCATCTCACGGGAGAAGGCGGCGCTTCTGGCGGCGATGACGGAAAAGATCGCGGTTCCGATCGATCAGCTGCTGTTCAATCCGATCTATTCGCCGCTGTTTCGCGCATTGAATCCCTGGCAGCTGATACCGGCCATTGTCGAACAGCGCGCCGAGGTCGGCGGCACGACCGACATCAAGCGTGCTCGTGCGCCGTTTGCCAAAAAATTTGCGCGCGATGCCCGATCACTCGCGAATCTTCCCCGGCAGATTGCTTCCGTGCTGTCCGGAAAGGCGCGCGCTGTGAAGATTGGAATCGCCTAGAGAATCGGCTTCACGCCGTCTTTTTCGACGGTCAGGCGCGAGCACTTCAGCGTTCCATCCGATAACGGCATCGCCGAAATCGAAATCGCTGATCCCGGAACGAGAAGAGATTCATCGCCGACCATCAACCCGATGATCGGAATGCCGGGCGCAACCAGGACCTCCGCGTGGCCCTCACAGCCGTTGCCCGGCGCCGCGCGGCCAGTGCAGGTGCCATCCGCTGCGGGCGAGGCGCCGCGAAACTTGAGGGCGATGGTTCCTTTGTTGACTGCGACGGCGGTTACTTCGGCAACGGTGGCGTTGGTCATCAGCCGGTTCGAATTGCTGTCGCTCGCCGGGTATTGTCCCTCGCTGGCACCGCGCATCGAATCCGGAAAGACGTGCACCTCCTGCGCGTGCAGCTTTCCGTCGCCGGTTTTGAGTGTGGTCGAGCCGATGAAGTCGCCGCTCTTGATGTCGGTGAGCTTGAGGCGCGCGTCATAGAGGATGCGGACGTCGGATTCCAACGCGACCAGAAGAGGCTTTTTGTCGGTTGTCGTGATGTTGAGCATGCGTGTCGCCGGATCGTAGGCCTCGATCGTGCCGCGAATACGCCGGGCCGCCGGTGCGACGGCGGTTGCCGGATTGTCCGCCCATGCAAAAGAGGCGGACAGTGCCAGGAACGCGATGACCAAACTCACACGATGCATGCGCGATCCTTACGACCTCAATGCCGGGGTTTGCGGAAGATCAGGATGAACTGATCGGTGTGATGGCGGATGGACGAATCGAACACCAGCTTCGTACGCGGGTCGGCGGGATTGCGCAGCAGGTTGCTTTCACCCGCGAGCCTGAAGCCGGCGGCGATGACCTCGCTTTTCACCGCGGCCTCGTCGATGCGATGAAGGGTTTCGGTGTCGCGCAGGCCGGAACCATTTTCGGCCGAATGGTCGAGCACGATGTAGAGGCCGCCCGGCTTCAGCGCTTCGAACACCTTCTTGTTGATGATCGACAGATCGGCCGGCTTCGAGAAGCTGTCGTGCAGATCGTGATAGTTCTGGGCCGTCCATACGACATCCAGTGCTTCGGGCGCAGCCAGGTTGTTCACCGGCGCCTCGATCACGCTGACGTTTTGGTACTCGGCCGCGACGGCGCGAACTTTGGCCGGCTTGCCCTTGTTGAAGGACGCGAATTCCGCGGGCTGAAAGGCGTAGACATAGCCCTTCGGTCCGACCGCCTTTGCGAACAGGCGGGTGAAATAGCCCCCGCCGGGCACCAGATCCATCACGCGCATGCCGGGGTTGATATGCGCCAGCGCGAGCATCTCGGCCGGTTTGCGCTCGGCGTCGAGTTTTCTATCGTCTTCGGGACGCGCGGTATCGCTTATCGCAGCGGCGACGCTATCGGATGTTTTTGGCGCGGCCATAGCAGGCGCTGTGATCAGGAATGCCGACGCGGCGCAGGCCAGAATTGCGGTACGGATCATCATGTTCCTCTCCCCGGTTTGGCGCGAGCCTATCGTCTTTGCGGAGGCGTTTCACCCGCCAGCTTGGTCGATTACCGCTTTGTCACGGGGCTCGGAGCGCCGCGATCACCAATGCGCGATAGAGCCTTTCCGGCAGACTTTTTGGGGATTCGAGGTTCATCCGTTCCAGCGCCGCGCGATCATCGGGCGATGGCGTATGGAACAGACCTGAAAGGGCCATCTTCGCGAGCACGGTTGGCGTGGCCTGTTGCAGATGCTCCAGCGCGAATACCAGACGTTGTTCAACTGGCGTGAAATCGCTCTCGAAGGGAAACGGCGGAAGATCGAACGGCTTCAGCGCAGCCTCGATACGCTCCGGCGTATTGTTGCGAAAGGCATCCGGGATTTCATACGACTTTTTGATCTTTCCCGCGTCTTTGGCGGCGCGAAGAAGCTCCGGCTGAAAGCGCGAATCGGCGATGGAGAGCATCGCGGCGATGACTTCCGCATCGCTCTTGCCGCGCAGATCGGCGATGCCGTATTCGCTGATGACAATATCGCGCTCATGGCGCGGGATCGTGGTGTGGCCGTAGTTCCAGTGGATGTTCGATTGCAGTTTGCCGTGCGCGCGGCGGGCGGCGTTGATGGTCAGGATCGAGCGCGCGTCGGGCAGAGCGAAGGCTTGCGTCACAAAATTGTGCTGACCACCGACGCCACTGACCACGCGGCCATCTTCCAGCCCGTCGGAGATAACGGCGCCCAGCAGAGTTGCCATCATGGCATTGTTGATAAACGACGCGCGCACGAGTGCGCGCGTTTTGCGCTCCTGATAGCCATAGAGAACGTTGGTGAAAGAGATAGCCGTCATCCGCAGATACTCAAGAAGATCGG
>CAZCJI010000290.1:0-4308 GCA_964498625.1 uncultured Rhizobium sp. | reverse complement strand
CACGGCGCGATGCTGATCGAGCCGACGGAATCGGAATCGAAGGAGTCGCTCGACCGCTTCATTCATGTGCTGCGCACGATGGCGCTGGAAGCGAAAGCCGGAAAGCGCGAGCGCTTCGAAGGCGCCCCGCGTCTGGCTCCCCGCCGCCGCCTGGATGAGACCGCCGCCGCGCGCAAACCGGTGCTGCGCTGGAAGCCGAAGGAGCTACCGCAGGCGGCGGAGTAGCCTTCAGCGGTTTGTCACGACCACAATTGGGCCGAGCGGTGCGCGGTTGTCCATGCGTTGCTCGGACGGTATCCACGCGCCTGAGACGTAGCCGTCGAAATAGAGCGCATCGCGGCATTTGAGTGCGTCTCGGAACAGCCGCGCCAGCTTGCCGAACGAGACCGCATCTTCGCCGATCGCGAAGAACGCATGGGTGCTGTCGCGCAGGCATGCGCCGTTTCGGATGTTCCTAGAAGGACCATCTGCAGATACTTGCGGATGCAGCTTGCCCGCAATCAACAGCATCGGCCCCGATTGCGTCGCCCAACGCGGCTTCGTTTTGCGTGCGGCATAGGCTTGTGTCGTTTCAATATGCAACTTCTTGTCAGCGTCTTGGCTGAACACGCCATTGGGCAGCATGTAGAAATTGCCGTCGCCACTTTGCGTGTTCAACTGATGGATCAGTTTGCCATTC
Organism: uncultured Rhizobium sp.; assembly: GCA_964498625.1. Classification (GTDB taxonomy): domain Bacteria; phylum Pseudomonadota; class Alphaproteobacteria; order Micropepsales; family Micropepsaceae; genus Rhizomicrobium. The sequence continues at coordinate 3,629 of CAZCJI010000290.1, read as the reverse complement.
TCGACATAGAGGCCGACGGGAATGCCTGAGCTGTCGAACATCCCCGCGTTCATTCCGAACGCGACATTCTTTGCCGGTAGTCCGGCGAAGCCACGCGAAGGCGGCAGAGTGAGGTGCAGGCTCTGCTTCTTCGCATCGAATGCGCAGACCGTAAAACTGGACCCGTCGAACCGATGCGGCGTGCAGGGCGCCGCGTGAGCGCCGGTCAGCATCGCGAGCAGGAAGAGTGCGGTCCATCGCATGACGGCGAATTTACGAATAAAGACCTCCATCAGTACATCCGCGCGATCTCTCAGATTTTGTATCATTGTTTGTCAGTCGCTGCGTTGCACCAACGTTTTCTGTTGTTTGGGAAACGCGAAAAATGTCATGAACCCCGTCTAATTGTTCTCCCTGTTCAGTCTGGGCGTAAAGCGTGGGTAAGCTTCTGTTCCAATCGATCGAGTTTTCGCGCGGTACATCGTGGAGCGTCGGTGCGCGCTATCTGTTGTCATTCACCGCCGGCAACCTTCAGTTCTGGGACGTCCGTAGCAATCGCAGTGTCTGGGAGAGCAGATCGCGCGGCGATCGTCTGGCCATGCAGTCCGACGGCAACCTCGCAATCTACGATGCCGCGGGACAATGCGTGTGGGCGAGCCATACGGCGGGCCATCCCAACGCTTTTTTTGCCGCGCAGGATGACGGCACTCTCGCGATCTATACCGCGGACCAGAAGAGGATCGTCTGGGAAGCCCGCGCGGTGAGGGCCTAGACGGATCCCGTCCGCGGCGGCAACGGCAAAAAAGAACCCCGGGCGGTACATCCGCGCCCGGGGCCGAGTGAAGCGTTTTTCGGAGGCTAACCGAACCGCTAAGAACAAGTGTGGGCCGCGAGGCCGTTCGAGGTTTTCGTTTCCGTGCCGCTGCAGGCCGCGGCTGAAGGGGCTAAGACAAAGCGGAGCATGGGGCGTGTTCCGGTTTGAGACGTATCCGGCTGAGCGTCGCAAGGCGCGGGCCAGCGCAAGAAACGGGTCGAAAGCAGCAGGAAAGCGCGGGAAAAGGCTCTGCAACCTGTCGAGAATCCCCATGTCATTCCGCGCCACCGGTCTTTCGCAATCCCAGTTCGAGCCATTGTTCGCGATGAGCGACACGGCGCTCGCTGCGCAAGGCATCCAACGCATGATCGCCGATGAGAAGCCCGGCTTTCCGTGCCGCGTGACCCTGGAAGACGCCGAGCCGGGCGAGTCCGTTCTTCTGCTCGCTTTCGAGCATCAGCCCGCGCGTTCGCCCTATCGCGCGTCAGGTCCGATCTTTGTGCGCGAGCGCAGGGTGCAGGCGTTCGATGCGGTGGACCTGGTGCCGCAGGCGCTGCGCGGCCGCATGCTGTCGCTTCGCGGCTACGACGCGCAGGATTGTATCGTGGAGGCCGATGTCGTGTCCGGCGACACTGTGGAGGAGGCGATCACGCAGTTCTTCGCGAACGGCGATGTTCGCTACATCCACGTCCACAACGCCAAGCGCGGCTGTTACGCCTGCCGGATCGACCGCACCTAGCGCACGCAGCGGGCGCGGAGATGCATATGTTCTTCCTTCGGCACGAGACCATGGTTCTCGGCGAAGACGAGGGCCACTTCCTCGAACTCGGCGTCGATGCACTCGCCGCGCTCAAGTGCGATCGTGTAGCTGTGAACGATGTGCCCCTTGCGGTCGATCACTTCAACCAGCTGCTTCGCCACGGTCTCTTCCTTTCTCTTATTCGTCATGGCCGGGCTTGACCCGGCCATCCAGTTTTACCGGCTCGCTACCGCACGCGCTGGATGGCTGCCTCGGTGGCGGCCATGACGAAGAAAAGCGGGAGCTAGCTGCACCCACTCGTGGAGCCACACGTGTTGCACTTCATGCAGGTGCCGTTGCGCACGAGCGTGAAGTTGCCGCAACCGCCGCACGCGTCGCCTTCATAGCCCTTCATGCGGGCTTCCGCCGCGCGGCGGGCATGCGTGTCGCGCGCGTTGGCGGATTTGACCGCGGCCGCGTTGGCGCGTTCCGTGAGTGAGTTGCCGAGAGCCGTCATGATGTCGCCGACGGGATTAGCGGCTTCGAGCACGGAGTTGCGGATTTCGCTTAAGTCCACCATCTCCATCGTCTCTTCCTCATCGTCCTCGAGGATTTCGTGAACGACGGGCTCATGCACATGGCGCTGTTCGTCTTCCATCATCTTGGGCGCAGCGCCGCCGCGCACCACGGCGATGGTGCGATGGATCTGGCCGCGCACGAAGCCGGTGGAGGCAACACTCTTCACGGCATTGACGACTTCGCGGTCGCGGTCGCTGCGGCTCGCGTCATCCGCGCCGTCGCCGACATCCGGGTCGCCCGGCGAGACGTGCGCAAGCTCGTAACGGCCCAGATAGGAGATCGCGAGCTCACGGAAAATGTAGTCGAGCACGCTGGTCGCGTTCTTGATGGAGTCGTTGCCCATCACCATGCCGGCGGGCTCGAACTTCGTGAAGGTGAAGGCTTCCACGAATTCCTCCAGCGGCACGCCATATTGCAGGCCGACCGAGATCGCGATGGCGAAACCGTCCATCAGCGAGCGGAACGCGGCGCCGTCCTTGTGCATGTCGATGAAGATTTCGCCGAGGCGGCCGTCTTCGTATTCGCCGGTGCGCAGGTAAACCTTATGACCGCCGACCATTGCCTTTTGTGTGTAGCCCTTGCGGCGCTGCGGCAGCTTCTCGCGTTCCTTGTCGCGCACACGCTCGATGATCTTCTCGACGATGCGCTCGGTGACGACGGTGGTGCGGGCCGCCATCGGCGCATCCTGCAGAAGATCGTCTTCGTCGTCCTCGATCTGAAGTACCGACGAGGCAAGGGGCTGAGACAGTTTCGAGCCGTCGCGATAGAGCGCATTGGCCTTCAGGCCGAGCTTCCAGGAGAGGAGATAGCTCTCGCCGCATTCCTTGACTGTGGCAGCGTTCGGCATGTTGATCGTCTTGGAGATCGCGCCCGAGATGAACGGCTGCACCGCGGCCATCATGTGGATGTGGCTGTCGACGCTGAGCGCTCGCTTGCCGATGCGGCCGCATGGGTTGGCGCAATCGAAGACGGCGAGGTGCTCGTCCCTCAGATGCGGCGCGCCTTCCAGCGTCATCGATCCGCAGACATGCAGGTTCGCGGCGTCTATCTCCGCGCGCGCGAAACCGAGCGCCTTGAGCAGATCGAAATCGGGGGAATTCATCTGCTCGTCGGTCAGCTTCAGCACATCGCGGCAGAACTCTTCGCCCAAGGTCCACTTGTTGAACACGAAGCGGATATCGAAGGCGGATTCCAGCGACGCTTCGACGGCGTTGATCTGGTCTTCGCCAAACCCCTTGGCGCGTAGCGCGCCGTGGGAGAGGGCGTTGGCACCTTCGAGCGTGCCGTGACCCACGGCATAGGCGATGATGTCGTCGATCTGCGATGGGCTGTAGCCCAGCGTGGTCAGCGCCTCGGGCACACAGCGATTGATGATCTTGAAGTAGCCGCCGCCGGCCAGCTTCTTGAATTTCACCAGCGCGAAGTCGGGTTCGACGCCGGTGGTGTCGCAATCCATGACCAGGCCGATCGTGCCGGTCGGCGCGATCACGGTCGATTGCGCGTTGCGATAGCCGAAGC
>CAZCJI010000289.1:0-4365 GCA_964498625.1 uncultured Rhizobium sp. | reverse complement strand
GAGCGACGCACTGTTAATGCGTTGGTCGCTGGTTCGATCCCGGCCCGGGGAGCCATCCTTCCAGGCAGATTCTGCGCTAGGACGTTCCTGAGGCTGATTTGCCTCCCGGCAGCACGATAAGTTCTTGCTGTATGACCTGTTCGATGTCGGCCGAACTCAATACGAGCCGCCCTTCGATCAGCATCATTCCCAACGACCTGCGGTCCGCGGATTGACCGCCGGCAGCCGGAGAGAAGTCCTGATCGATCATGAGGACCAGACTTACGCCCTCTCTGGAATGAATTCCCGGCGGAAGCGGGATGTTCCAGGTCACTGGAGAATCATCTCGAATCGTCAACGAAGCGAGCTCGCGGCGATTGTGCTGCGCCACCGCCACACGATGACCGGTGTAGCGTGTTCCGGTAACGCGCACGCGCAAAATCAGCGAGCCGCCCAATTTCTCGACTTCAGCGGGAAGATGAAATTGCAGGTCGCCAACGCGTCCATTGCTCCACCGTCCCTGGGCATCGCTTCCGTGCCAGAGCCTGCCAAGTAACGCCTCCGTCGTCGGATTGGCGTCGTTGAACCGAATGACGGATCCGAGCGGCCAGATGATCCGCGGCTGGGCCGTGGTGCGGCGCCCGGTCGAAAAAGCGCTTTCACGGCGCGCCCAGTCCTCGACGTCTTGCATGAGTTCGTCGGTAAAGGTCTGACGGTATTCCGTGCTTCCAAGAAATTCGAGCAAGATCATACTCGGCGCCATTCCCTGGCGCATGCGCTTCACCCAGCTTTCATGTTCGTCCTGCCCCCACCCTCTTTCGAGGACGCCGAGGTAAAGCATGCGCACAAAGCGCTCCGGCTCAAGCCGCGTGGCGATATCCCAGAAGGCGACGTCGGGCACGCGCACGCCATATACCGCGAGGTCTTCTCGCGGCGCCTGATCGTGCTCCGTGAGTGCCTGGCGTCTGCAAATGCTCGATATCAGGCGATAGAACGGCCATCGCCCGAGGCGCTGCGCATAGTCGACCAGAAGCTGCCCCAACCCATCGCGAACCTTGGCATGAAGAAGGACGCGGCTGATGAACGTAACCAAGTCGTCCATGGGCCAAGTGAGAAACGTCTCGGGCGACAAGACCGCATCGTCGCGATCAAGCAGGAGCAGCGAGCGGCGCGCGTGCGTCAGATCGGCGAACCATTCAGAATCCGCTTCCACAACGTCGCTTGCCTTCCAGGCCATCCCATCCCGGATAGGCGCGACAAGTCCCGATCGCCTCCGAAGGTCTTCCCGAATATCCAATAGGAAAGTTTTTAGCGAACGCGCGTAGGCCGCGCTATTCTGTTCGCCCACGGATTTCGCGCCGGCTGTTCCGATTTTGATCCGCAGATCGGGATCGGAGACCAGCGCTTCCATCGCCACGATGACACCTTCGACTCCTGCGCTGCGTTCGATCAGCGAAGCGGCGTCGGGCGGGACATCAGCATATGAACCTGCGCGATATGCGATAACGGGCTTTCCGGCATTCATCATTTCGATGAGCGATCCGGATGCACCTTCAGTGTTGGGGAAACGAAGATTCAGGAAGGCGTCGGATTCGTCCTTGATCGCCAACAATCGTTCGTTGGTGACGTCGTACTCAAAGGTAACGTGTTTGGTCAATCCGAGCTTGACGACCAAGGCTTCTATTTCGCGGACATATTCCTTGTCGCTGGGATGGCCCGCCACAACCAGTTGCGACTTGGCGCGCAACAGCGGCGACTGCGCGATGGCATGGATGACTGTATCGATGCATTTGGCTCTGCTGACATGGCCAAAGGTCGTGAATTGGCAGCGTTCCTTGCCGGCGGTTTCGGAATGCCATCTGGCAATGCTGTCGGCCGAGGGGGCCACTTTCTGATCGCTTGGCAGGTAAAGCTTTAATATCGGGCCCTTGAAGAATTCCCTGACAGCCGCCTCCATAAAAGGAGAGTGTACGACAACTGCTGCTGCGAGTTGAGCAAGCGGCCTGATCAAGGGGTAGTCGGCAACATTCTCCCCGTCCCATGGGGCATAAAGCGTGGCGTCTCGCGTGATGACGCCCGATCTGATCGCCATATTGAATCCACGGCTGCCGTAGTAGTCGTGAATCAGCCGGGCGTAGGCTGGCGGCGAATGGATGTCGACAAAGCAACGATGCGCGAAAAAGTGGTGATAGGAATAATCGTGCATGATCGCGACGCCCGGGACACGCCTCAGGGCATCCACGATGTGCGCGTGGTTTTCCACGTTGTTGCCGAGGTTGAAAATCGCTGCGTCATAACGAGATAGAATTTCGCTGATCCCGCCAGAGGGGATTTCCATGGCGGGTACAGGTGAATCATACGTCGGACCATATTGATTGACGAACAGATCGCATTCGAATGGCGCGACGTCCGGGCGGATGAGATGCGGCAACAGGCATCTCGTAAAAGCGCCCACGTCCGATTTCGGTCCGAACGGCGACAGCCATGCAATGCGGGGCATCTCGCTCACTGCAGCACCGACCTGAGAAGGACATCCCATTCCGCTGCTGGATCGATCCAGCGCTTGACGCTTTTGGCGACCGAACGCGTTGGCAAAGGATCGATGAGCAGGTCGCTCACGGCCGCCACAAGGTCCTCGGGGGTTGGGGCGAGAAGCCCAGTTTTTCCGTGATCTACAACCATTTTTGAAAGCTGCCCGGCGCGTCTGCGGCGATAGGCGCTCAGACTTCGCGGACTGACCATCTGCAGCACGGGTACTCCACCCGCCCACGCATCGCCAAGCCTGGCGCCCGGCAGGCTTGAATGCGCCACACCCAGATGAACCACGGCTGTCCAAGGCTGCTTGAACGCGATACCCGGATCGTAGGGTTCGAATTTCTGATTGGCGAGCAGTTCCTCGACAAGCGACTTGGCACGCAGGCTGCTGCGCTCATTGTCGTTGCTGACCAGCAGGATGGCGCCCTTGCCAGAAACATCTGGACGAAGCGGCGTTGCCGGAAACGATATCGCTTCTGGTCTGCGTGGCAGCAGTTGCGCAACGGCGTCGAAAGCTTCTTGCTCAAGAGCGACAACTTTGTGTGCGGCCAAAAGCGCGTCATGCATCCGTGTGCGAATGATGTCGATGTCTATCCCGAGTTCTGCAGACAAACTCTCTGCACTGTCAAAGGGATCGCATGTCAAAATCGCCTGGGCCCTGTACGGCGCATAGGCAAGGAGAGCGCCGGCACCGAGAAGGACAAGGTTTCTATCAAGGCAAAGCCTGTCATGCCCGCACGGCAATTCAGCGACGGCCCGGGCCACGTCCTCAGCCGAAAGCGGTTGAAGCCTGACATCGAACTGCCCACGAGAAAGACTCTCGTTCGCAGCGCGCGCCAAGGCCGCGGCCACTCCCGATGGCGGCCGCTCAGAACCGATGTCCAGATCGGCGTAGAATATCGTGCTTTGCGCGACCAAATCCGCTTTCCCCGCAGAAGCAAAACGTATCCAAAGCTAACCGGGCCGCCAACTATTCCCGCGGTCCGCCGACGAGCGCCAAACCCAAATCACTTCTCGCGCGTCTACTATAGAGGTTTGGTAAATATAAACTCCACAATCTCTTTCGAAGTCAGCTTCGGAATTTCTTCAGGAAATGTAGCAAAGTTTATCGAAAATTCGCTACCAAGACTCGGATCCACGTACCTCTGGAAAAAGCTGCGATTGCACTGCGCAAATCGCGACAGAAACTCCTCCGCTTCAACTCTGGTTAGCATTGGCACGCGCTTTCCGTTGCGCTTGTTGCCCATCGCTATGAGTTTTCGTCGCAACTCCTTGTTGTCTTTGTGCGGCGACGCGTTCAACAACAGAAGAGCCCACATCGTTTCCAGGGACAGCGATTCGTTTATTGAGGCGCGCGCGCGATATTTTTCCAGGGGAACGCCCGCAACAGCGCCGAAATCGTCGACAACGTCACCTTTCACAAGTTTGTCGCGCTCGTACACGCGACATACCAGGTTGTCGCGGCCAAATTGGCCAGACCAGAGATCGCATACGGCGAGATGGTCGAAATAATAGCGCCCCTTTGATTCGTAAACGGCTATCGCGTTGGGATTCGAGGTCCACGCGCCTTTCACCGCGGTGGAGTGCATGCTTGCGAGCATCTGGTCCTGCCGCCGCGCGTAATAGACGAGCTTGAAGCGGTCGAAATAGCGGGACAGGAACTCGCGCAGACGGCCTACTGATTCGGCGTCTCGCATTTCGCTGTGGAAAAACTCGGAGGAAAAAATAGCCGCCTTGAAGCCCGTTTGGGACACGGCGCGATATTCCTTCTGAAACTCGGCGACAGCGGGGGATTTGTCGGTCAACGTCGCGTCCAACGCTGCACGGCTGAGCCCGAGGTGAACATTGGCC
>CAZCJI010000288.1:0-4386 GCA_964498625.1 uncultured Rhizobium sp. | reverse complement strand
CGCTCGCGGCATCGAGCGCGATCCGCTCGCGTCGCGCGTCGAAGACGACGAAATCATTGCCCAAGCCATGCATTTTCAGGAAGGCCGTCATGGGCGCCTATATAGGCGGCCCATCCCGCCCCCGCCAGTGCGTTCACGAAGGCGCTATCCGCCTTCCGCACCCCCACTTTTCTATGGCAAGGAGTAAGGGACGGTGGAGAAACAGATATGCGTAAAATCGCTCTCGCTCTGGTATTTGCTGGGCTCACGGCTGCGGCGTTGGCAGCCGAGGTAAAGGACAGCGATCCCAACTATTGGCTGACCGACATCTGGGGTGCCAAGCAACTCGCCTGGGTGAAAGATCAGAACGCCAAGAGCGAGGGCATCCTAAAATCCGATCCCTATTACGCCGAGACGCGCGCCGCTCTTCTGAAATCGCTCGATATCAAGGATCGCATCCCCCTGGGCGGTATCGACCACGGCAACCTCTACAATTTCTGGCAGGACGCGGCGCATGTGCGTGGACTGTGGCGGCGCGTTGCGATGGTGGAATACCGAAAGGCCGATCCGAAATGGGAGGTCCTCCTCGATGTCGACAAGCTCGACGCCGATCAGCACAAGGACTGGGTTTTCCAGGGCGCCGAATGTACGCCGTCTGATGCGCGCTGTCTCGTGCGCCTGTCGCCGGGTGGCGGCGATGCGTCGGAAGTGCGCGAGTTCGATCCGAAGACGCACCAATTGCTCGCCGACGGCTTTACGCTGCCCCCCGCTAAGTCCGGCGCGGGCTACGTCGATGAGAACACGATCCTGTTCGCGACCGATTTCGGTCCGGGCACGCTGACCAAATCGTCGTATCCCCGCATCCTGAAGATGTGGAAGCGCGGGACGCCGCTCACGGACGCCAAGCAGGTGTTCGAAGTCGGCACCGATGACATCTCCGTGCGCGATGCCATCTATCACGGGCCCGGCGGCCTTACGAACAAGGACGCGACCGTTCTCATCGAGCGCGGTGTGACATTTTTCGAGAGCGAATATTTCTTCATGGCGGCTGACGGCACGACGACGAAGCTGCCGTTGCCGCTCGGCGCCGATCTCCACGGCATGACCAAGGGCAACCTGATCCTTACGCTCCGCGACGATTGGAAAGTCGGCGATGAAATCTATCCGCGCGGCGCGCTGCTCGCGTTCCCGCTCGCCGATTTCCTCCGCAACAAGAAGACGCCCAAGATCGTGACCCTATTCGCGCCGGACGAACATTCCACTGTTGATACCGTCTCGACCGGCCTTGATGCGGTCTTTGTCTCGATCAATCACGACGTTACCGGCAGCGTGCATGTCTACAGGCTTGGCAGGGCCGTAAGTGACACGGTTTTGCCACTGCCGAAAGGCGGCTCGACGACGGTGGTGAGTGCCGACGACTGGAGTTCCGAAGCGTTGTTCACCTATGAGAGCTTCCTGCAGCCGCCGACGTTGTATGAGGACACTGGCGACGGCCGCGTGACAGCGATCAAGTCGCAGGCGCCGTTGTTCGATGCGCAGAACATCGTCAGCGAACAGTTCTGGGCGACGTCGGCGGACGGCACCAAGGTGCCGTACTTCTTGATCCATCGCGCGGGCGACACGAAAAACGTGCCAACCATTCTCTATTCCTATGGCGGGTTCGAGCTTTCGCTGAATCCCTGGTACTGGAACGACGGCCACCGTCCGCTCGATGCGGGGCAGGTGTGGATATCGAAGGGCGGCGCGATCGCCGTCGCCAACATCCGCGGCGGCGGCGAGTTCGGCCCACGCTGGCATCAAGCGGCGCTGAAGGAACACCGCCAGCGCGCGTTCGACGATTTCGCATCGGTCGGCAAGGACCTCGAAGCGCGGGGGTTCACGACGCCAGCACATCTCGGCATCGTCGGCGCGTCGAACGGAGGTGTGCTCACCACCGTGACGATGACGCAGCAGCCTGAGATGCTGAACGCCGTCGTCTCCCAGCGTCCGCTCGTCGACATGCTGCGCTACACGCGCTTCGGCGCGGGTGCGTCGTGGGTGGCGGAATATGGCGATCCCGACAAGCCGGAAGACCGCGCATACATCGAGAAGTATTCGGCCTATCAGAACGTGAAGCCGGACGTGAAATATCCCGGCATCCTTTTCATCACCGAGACCAGCGACGACCGTGTCACGCCGATCTGGGCGCGCATGATGGCCGCGAAGATGGAAGCGCAGGGCCACGATGTGCTGTTCAACGAATCCTCCGAAGGCGGTCACGGCCCGGGCTCGACCAACGCGGCGCAGGCGGGTATGTGGGCGCTGAGCTATACGTATTTGAAACAGAGGTTGGGTCTGAAGTGACGCGTCCGGGGGGCATGCAACAATACTGGATATACGGCGCGGCCGCGGCGCTATTGGCGTTTCAGGCCACCGTGCTTCACGTCTTCGGTCAACCATTCTTCGCCACGAGCGGGCATTTGCTGTTATGGGTCAACGATCCGTTCAGTCCCGACATGTCGCAGCAGTTGGCCGACTGGTACAGCTTTTCGCATATCATCCATGGCTTCATCTTCTTCGGGCTGCTGCATCTCGCGGCGCCGCAACTGCCGTTCGGCGTGCGCCTGCTGATCGCGATGGGCATCGAGATCGGCTGGGAGATCACCGAGAACACACCGGCGACGATCGAGCATTATCGCCAGCAGGCGCTCGCCGCCGGCTATCGCGGCGACAGTATCCTCAATTCACTCTCCGATACGTTTATGATGTCGACCGGCTTCTTCGTTGCCTCGCGCTTGCGCGCGCGCACCGTGGTCGCCATCACACTCGCGTTCGAAATCTTCACGGCCTGCATGATCCGCGACAATCTAACCCTCAACGTGATCAACCTGTTTGCGCCAAGCGACTGGGCACCAATCCGCGCGATCCATGAGTGGCAGGCCGGGGCAGAGTAACAACGCATTCCACCTTCGGCCATGGCTGACTTGCCTGACCATGATGGAGAAGGGGGGTGTATGGTGCGGCAACTGGGAATATAACCACTTTGCATTTTGAGGCGATGCCGATGGCTATTTCTGATGAGGCGCTTCTCAGTTCATTTTCACGTGAACTTGATTGGTTGCGCGCTGATGCGAACATTGGATTGCCAAAGATAGCTACGATGGCAGTATTGATTTGGCAGGCAACGGCGTCGAAAGCGAGCTGGCCGCAGATAGAACGTATTTTATTATGGCGTAGCACGGACACACTGCTTCGCAAGCAAATTAGCCAATCGAAGAGCCTCGTCTTCTATTGGCAGAAAAATAGTTCACTGCCCGACTTCGCAACTGCAAATTCAATGGAAGCTGCACGAAAGGCTGTGCTGACTTGGCTCGCCCTTAAAGACGTAAACAGGGTCGAACAACTCCATGAGCTGCTCAACGGTGTTCCGAGAACCCAGCTCAACCAAGTCAGCAGAATATCGGCGCAAATTGCGGGAGCTCTTCGCAACGGTGAAACTGCAACTTCGAAAGAGTACCAATACACTCCTGCCGATTTCGCTTTTGGCATCGTGAATGCGCTAAGTTCTGATCAAGCTCAGAAGTTCTGTGAAGCAACGACAAGGGCCCTTTCTCAACGAAAAGATTGCTAAAATCTGGCCGCATTTCGAATCCTAAAGCTAAGTTTGACAGTTTTGACGATCGCGCCTAAAACCCGCCGGCTTCCGGAACCGACCTAGTCGCTTCCGGTCCCTGGCCCGGCGCCGGGGATCGCCCCCAGGCAGCGCAGGTGCGCCCCCTGGGGCGTTCGGCGTTTGTTTTCACCCTCACCCTGAGCTTGTCGAAGGGTGAGGCCGACGAGGATCGATGTTCGACAGTCTGCAATCGCGCCTTGGCGCTACCTTTGACCGGCTTCGGGGGCGCGGTGCGCTGACCGAGGCCGATGTCGAGGAGGCACTGAAAGATATCCGCACCGCCTTGGTCGAGGCCGATGTCGCGTTGCCGGTCGTCAAGGACTTCATCGACAAGGTGCGCCCGCGCGCGGTCGGCGCCGATGTCATCCGCTCGGTGACGCCCGGCCAGTTGGTCGTCAAGATCGTCCATGACGTTCTGGTCGAGACTCTGGGCAGCGACAGTTCTGCGCTCAATCTCGGTTCGCCGCCCGCGCCCATCCTGATGGTCGGCTTGCAGGGTTCGGGCAAGACGACGTCGTCGGCGAAGCTCGCTGCGATGCTCACGACGCGTGAGAAAAAGAAAGTTCTGATGGCGTCGCTCGACGTCTCGCGCCCCGCCGCCATGGAACAGCTGCGCGTGCTCGGCGAACAGGCCGGTGTCGCCACGCTTCCCATCGTTGCCGGACAGGATCCGATTGCGATCGCCAAACGCGCGATGGCGAGCGCGAAGGTCGGCGGCTATGACGTGCTGATCCTCGACACCGCCGGCCGCCAGC